>JANOWZ010000380.1:0-7899 GCA_031418155.1 Deinococcales bacterium | reverse complement strand
AGTCCGGTGATGCGGTCGTTGGCTTCGCCTTTGGCACTCAAAAACAGCACACCGGTTCGCAAGCCCTCGAGCCTCGCCTGACGGCAAACGTCGTAACCGGAAAGCTTGGGCAGCATCACGTCCAGCAGCACCAAGTCGGGTTGCTCGAGCCGCCACTGCTCGAGCGCCGCCTGTCCATCCGTGGCGATGCTGACGCTGTAACCCTCGCTGCTCAGGTTGAACTCGAGCAGTTCGGCGAGCGTCGGTTCGTCTTCGACAATCAAGATTTGGGCGGGCAGAATCTTGGCGTTCATGCGTGACTGGGTTCGGGCATCGCCCCGTTCGCCATGCTGGCGAGGGGCAGCGTCACCGTAAATTGCGTGCCCCGCTCGAGCGGTTCGCAACGCACACGCCCACCGAGCAATTCGCTGATGCCACGCACCAAGTACAGCCCCAATCCCAAGCCTTTCGCGGTGCGGGTCAATTCGTTGCCGACCCGGTAAAACTGGTCAAAGACGTGCGCCACCTCGTGCGGCTCGAGGCCAACACCGCAATCAATCACGCTCAGGTCGGCGAGTGAACCTCGGGCCTCGAGTTTGATGATCACGGGTTTGATCGCTTCGGGCGTGTACTTCACGGCGTTCTCGAGCAGGTTGGTCAGGACAATGGAAAACGCGGCCTCGTCGAGTTTGACGGGCAATTCGGCGGCACTCGGCTCGAACAAGATTTTCGCGCCTCGGGCCTCGAGTTTTTCGCGTTGCGATTCGACGATGCGAGATACAACACGGTTCAAATCCTGAACCTCGAGTGCATTCACACCCAATCCTTGTTCCAATCTTGCCGTGGCGAGCACACGCTCTGAAACATCCTGCAAGCGGCCCACCTCGGCGTTCATGCGGTTCAAAACCTCGAGTTGCTTCTCGCGGGGCAGTTCTCGGTAGAGCGCAGTTTCAACCAAAAGGGTGAGCGTGCTGATCGGTGTGCGAAATTCGTGCGTGGCCGCCATCAAGAAATTGTGTTGACGGCGTTTGAGTTCCGTGTCACTGCGAATCGAAAGCCAAATCACGTACAACCCTGAGAGCATCACGATCAAGAAGAACGGCAGTTCAAACGCGAACATGCGCACGTAGCGTTCCTGGCGGTGAGAGTACGCTTCGAGTGCCGCTGAATTGACCGTGACTGGGCTTCTTGCAAGGTTCAAATGTTCGGCATCGATGCGCAATTGCTCGAGCAAGTTGCTGCGGGACTGTGGTGCAGCATTCTCGAGTGCCAAATTTGCCATCCGAGCCTCGCGCTGCCAGGAGACCGTGGTTTGTTCGACCGTGCGGTTGATGTAGCCGCGCTGAAACACCACCCACCAAACGACCTGCGCGATCAAGAACACGATGATCACCACGAACGCCACCCGGATTTGCAGGCGGGAGCGTTGCAAACTCGAGGCCCAGGAATGCCGTGATCCGGGTGCCTTCAAATACATGACGGCATTGTGACAGATCAGGTCGGACAAGTGTCATCGAAGTGTCTCGAGCGCGGTCAGAGGTCACGGGTGATCCGGGTCGAGATTGCGCATCCCGAAAGTGCGAAAACGTGAAAACGTGAAAACATCGTACTGAACAATCAATTCGATTTCACGATCAAGGTACGGCCCCAGCGCAAACTGATCTCAAGAAAGCAAACGAGCACAGCGGAGGCCAAATGAAACAAGACGAACACGCTCAAGATTCCAAACCTCAAGCCCACTCGCAAAAAGAAGAACAACCATGAACAAGCAAATTGTCAGCAGCGCAAGCCAACCCGCAGCCCTCGAGACCAAAGGAGCAAAAACCATGAACAAAGTCATCCGCAACAGCCTGACCATCACCGCCCTCGCCGCCCTTGCCCTCGTTTTCGGAGCCTGCTCACAACCCACCGCCGACCAAACCACCGATCAATCCCACATGCCAGACAAAACCACCGCCATCGAGATCAGCGCCGATACGGGTTCTGACACTGCCGCCACCAGCGATGACCTCGCCGATGTCAACGCCACCGATCCAGCAGCCAACTCGAGTGAGCAACTGCAAGTTCAAGGCGGCGATAAGGTTCCTCCGGTGCTGACGTACTTCTACCCAAGCGATGGTGGTTACGCTTACTACTACTCGTGCATCTACCTGGATTTCAGCGAGAAAATGAAGCACGACAGCGTCAAGAAGGCTTTGAAAGTCGTGGTCACCCCATCAAGTGGCGCATCGTACAAGCCCAAAGGCACCTGGTACTGGTACTACTACTCGAGCACGCAGCACGAAACGGCATACTTCTGCCCGAACAACTACTTGCCTTCAGGAGCGTTGGTGAACTGGAAGATCGGTCGGGATGCAAAAGATATGGCGGGCAACAAACTCTTCGCTGGCAAGAACGCGAGCTTCCGGGTGTACTGAAGCAAAACCGCAATCTTTAAACCCAGATCCCCAATCCTGACAAACGGATTGGGGATTTCAGCACGCCCGAGGTCAGTTGAAGAAACCTTGGGTGTAGGCGTAATACGCCAGGATCACCGCGCCGATCACCAGCATCAGCAGGCCACGCCCACTGCGGGTGAACAACAACCATTGAATGAAAATGTACAAGGACAGCAAAGCCACCAGGTAAAAGCCAATCGTGGCAATCTGCGGGTCAACCACGCCAAATTGTCCCAGCAAGATCATCGCGCCAAAAACGATGAACAATGCGATCTGGACATTCCCAAGAAGTGCATCGGTGCTGGCTGGTGCACTCGAGGGCGTTGGTTGAACCGGCACGGCTTGCCCTGGTTGAGCCGCTGGCCCGACCGGATTTTTGGCTTTCGCAGCGGGTGCGGGCGCGACCGGTTGCGCGGGTGGTGTTGGGAAACTCACCGGTTTGCCAACCTTCGCGCCTTTGATTCCACTGACGGCCCGCTCGAGTTCGGCCAGGAATTCGGCGGCACTCTGTGGGCGTTCATCAATTTTCATGCGCATGGCGCGTTCGAGAAGGTCGCTGGTGGCTTTGGAAATGCTCGGGTTGACCTCTCGAGCGGTGGGTTGTTTCGTGCCGTTGACGCGATCTGTGGCTGGAATGGGCGGCTGACCGGTCAGGGCAAAAAAGAGGGTTCCCGCCATCGCGTAGACATCGGTGAAAGGACCGCGTTTCGCTTCGCTGGCGTACTGCTCGAGCGGCGCGTAACCAGGGGTGACGATCACACTCTGCCGTCCGCCCGCCGCAATCGCTCGGGCCGAACCGAAATCGATCAGCACCGCACCTCGAGCGACCATCATCACGTTGTCCGGTTTGACATCACGGTGCAACAATCCGGCCTGATGCACCTCTTGGAGCGCCCCGCCGAGTTGTCGGGCCACCTCGAGCACCTGGGCTTCTGACAATGGGCCGTTCTTTTCGACCAGGCTTTGCAGCGGTTTGCCGTCCAGGAATTCCATCGTGTAATACTCGGTGTCGTTTTCGGTGAAGACATCATAGACACGCACGATGAATGGACTCGGGTTGTTCAAGGTCAGTTGCGCAACCACTTTGGCTTCATCGGCGAAACTCGCCCTGGCCTGCGAGAACTCCTGTTGCGAGAGCGTACCGGGTGGCCTCATGCTGGTTCCGGCTCGGCTCGCGCCTTGCGGATGGAATTCTTTGACCACGACCGGAATGCCCAAAGAGGCGTTGTTCGCCTTGTACGTGATACCGAATCCGCCCTGACCGAGCGCCTTTTCGATCACGTACTTGCCGCCCTGCAATTTGGTGCCAGCGGCCAGGGCCGTCGGGTATTTTGCGCCGGAGAGGGATGCGCCACAAACACGGCAGGCGCTGGCGTTGTCATCGTTGGTGTTTCCGCAGTACGGGCAGGAGATCATGGGTTCCTAGTCGGGTGAGGGGCGAGGCTGGGCTCGAGGATGGTGTTTGTGAAGCATAACCGGCTTCTGTACACCTCAGTTGTTCATAAGAGAAGTGCCTGATCTATTTCCATTTCGCATTTGTTTCGGGTTCTTCGGGCCTGTGTTCGGTCAGGCATTTCTCTGGTCTGGTAAATACGGGTGCAGATTGGTTTCCACGTACAGCTTGACACGCTCGAGTCACTTCAAGGAAGCGTATGAAAGAATTCTCTCAGGGAGACCTCAGCTTGATCTGCTTTAATGGAATTCGATCTGAGGGAGTAGCCGCCCGTGTGGTGTAAAAACCTGGGGCGTTCAATGTCGTCAATACGGTGGTCATCGACTGCCCGGCGTTGAACATCAAAGGCAAGACTCGAGACGGAGGTCCGCATGCGACAATCACCCGTCATTCTTTCATCGTCTTTGCCCAGCGTGGGTACAGCCGGCGTGGGTTCGACTGAACCAAACGTGCGTTTCGCGGTTCATGGGCGTTGGGTTCCAGGCACACATCAAGTGATCCTCGAACGTCAGGACGCTTCGGTTTCGCTCGAGGTGCATCACAACCGCGTGCACCAATTGTTTGGTCGTGGTGCGATGGACCCGTTGTACCTGACTGGCAAATCCAGGTTTGAATGCACACTCGAGGATTGGGTGGCGCTCAAAGGTTAAAGCTCCGAGGTTTGAGCTTCAGCATGGTCGTGAGATTTCCACGACCATGTTTTTTCTTGATGCCCTTGACCACATGAGCATGACCTTCGGCGCGTACAATCCGGCATGCCAGGATTGACATTATGAAGGAACGTCTGGAGATTGCCCGCAATTGGTTACCGCGTTACACCGGCATGGCCCTCGAAGAATTTGGCGATTACATCCTCTTGACCAATTTCCAGAATTACCTCGAGCGTTTTGCCGAACGTTTCGATTGTGAAATCAAAGGTGAGGGTCGGCCCATGCAGGCCGCGACCAACGCCAATGGCCTGACCCTGATCAACTTTGGAATCGGCAGCCCGAATGCGGCAACGATCATGGATTTGCTGATTGCTCGAGCGCCAAAAGGCGTGCTGTTTTTGGGCAAATGTGGCGGACTCAAGCACAGTACGGAGATTGGACACTTCATCCTGCCGGTCGCCGCCATCCGTGGCGAAGGCACCAGCGACGATTACTTCCCACCGGAAGTGCCCGCACTACCCAGTTTCAAACTGCACAAGTTCGTCTCGGATCGGATCATCGAACGGCACCTCGAGTATCGAACAGGCGTGATTTACACCACCAACCGCCGTTTGTGGGAACACGACGAAAAATTCCTCGAGCGTTTGAAGGCTTTAACTTGCATCGGCATTGACATGGAAACCGCAACGGTCTTTATTGTCGGGCATCACAACCAGATTGCCCGAGGCGCGTTGCTGCTGGTTTCGGACGTGCCGATCACGCCAGATGGTGTCAAGACCGAAGCCTCAGACCGGGCCGTGACACAAAATTGGGCCGATGTTCACCTGGATTTGGGCATTGAAGCGATGACGGAAATCGGCAAGAGTGGCGAGCAGATCAAGCATTTCACGTACTGAATGATGGTCATACCAAGTCGTGATTGAAAGCAGCGGTTTTCTGCTTTCAATCCGAGGTCAGCGAGTGACGAAAAATCAAGTCGTCTTACTGGTTGTGTATCCGAAGCGACCCAAGCGCGAATGGCCCGTTAGGTGCCAGCTTATGAGCAAGAAGCTCGTCAGATGCTGCCCTCAGGGTCAAGAAGGATACCGCCAGTTTTAAAGACGACTTGATATCACAGGTCTCGAGTCACGGTCAGGGGGTTTTGAATCATGGCTGGCCAAACGAGCAGCATGGGCATCAGACCTCGAGTTCACCACCTGAGGGTCGCAACCAGTTCGATGGCTCGCACACCCTCAGGTCATTCACGGTTGGTTCGAGCCCTATGCGTGCTTCTTTAACCAGGCAAAATTGTTCTCGGTGCTGCGCCACGGATCGTCGCTGTGGTCCTGTTCGGCGATCAACCAGGGCGAGGCAGTCTTTTTGGCCGCTGCGACCGTCGCTTCCAAATCGACATCGCCCGAACCGAGTTCTACCGTGTCCCAACCGCCTTCCGCTTTGGCTTTGACATCCTTGATGTGAACCAACGGAATCCGCGAGGCATACCTCTCGAGGTACACGCTCGGCGCGAATTTCCCGGCGTGAACCCAGGCGACATCGACCTCGAGTTTGACGCTCGGGGCGCGTTCGGCGATCACGTCCAAGGCGGGTTTGCCTTCGACCGTCTCGAGCAATTCGTGATCGTGGTTGTGGTACGCGAAGGCCAGGTTGTGCGCGGCACAGGCTTGACCCATTCCCTCGAGCACATCGGCGACCGCATTCCAATCTCGGCCCTCGGCGTTGGCCCAGGAGCAAATTACGATGGGCGAACCCACTCCATTTGCTCGGTCGATGCAGCCTTGCAAATCCGCCTCGAGTTGATGGATCACGAAGTGATGCCCAACCACTTTCAGGCCGTGCGAATCGGTCAGGGTTTTGTGTTCGGCGGCGGTCAAGAAATCGCCAAACAATTCCACGCCGGTAAAACCAATCTTGGCGACTCGAGCAATGCCAGCCGCGTAATCTTGTGCGAGCGCATCGCGCAGTCCGTAGAGTTGCAATCCAATATCCATAATAGACCTCCGAGTGAGGGGCGGGAAAAACTTGAGAATTGAGCGAACTCGAGCCTACTGCAAGATGGCCTCAGTATCACCTTCGGGCAGTGCGGTGGGACGTTCCACCGTGGACTCGAGCGTGATCGCTTTGCCTTCATCGGCGGCCCGCAAAATGCTGTGCATCGTCTCGAGCGCATGATAGGCCAGATCGCCACTGGCACGGTGCGGACGGTTGTGCTCAATCGCGTAAATCATGTCGGCCACACCGATGCCTCGAGAGTTCTCGCTGTACGGGCGCGTCACGGGCACATCAGACCATTCGCCAGAACCCCACGCGCCCCTGCCGTGACGGGTTTTCAGGTGGCCGGTGAACATGTTCGGATCGTTCACCAGCAACGATCCTTCGCTGCCGTAGAGTTCGATGTTCGGTGCGGTTCCACCGACGGCATCGAAACTCATCGTCAAATTTGCCAATGGTCCAGAGGTAAACTCGAGTGCTGCCGCGATGTGCGTTGGTGTTTCAACCTTGATTTTCTGGCCCGCTTTTGGTCCCGATCCAACCGTGCGTTCCACGAAAGTCGCTCGAGCGAACGCACTGACCCGCTTGATTGGGCCGAAGAAATTCACCAGCGCCGTGATGTAGTACGGTCCCATGTCGAACAATGGTCCCGCGCCACTTTTGAAGAAAAATTCGGGATCGGGATGCCATTTTTCCGGTCCGTTTGAAACCATCATCGCGTGTGCTCCGACCGGTTGACCAAGCCCGCCAGAATCGACAAAAGCTCGAGCCGTTTGCAAGCCAGCACCGAGGAAGGTATCCGGGGCACAGCCGACGCGCAAACCTTTGCTGCGGGCCAACTCGAGCATGGCTTTGGCCTCACTGAGTTCAATCGCCAGCGGCTTCTCGTTGTAAACATGCTTGCCCGCAGAAAGCGCTTTCAATCCAAGGTCTCCATGCGCTGCCGGGATCGTCAAGTTGATGACCAGATCTACCTCGTCGAGCGCCAGCAATTCATCCACGCTGCACGCCCGAGGCACGTTGAATTCTTGGGCCCGAGCCTTCGCACGGTCCAAATCCAGGTCGGCGACCGCGACCACATCAAACGCTTCGAACATCGCGGCGTGCGTTAAGTACGCGCCAGAAATGTTGCCACAACCGATAATGCCAACCTTTTTCATGTCACCTCGAGAATAGAGCGAGAATGGAGAACGAGAGGGCGAACGGGATTTCAAGCTCGAGTCAGGCCAGCAGAGATCGGGCTCAAGGTCGGGTGTGTTCATGATTGCTCGCGGCTGCCTTGACCAACAGTTTGATTGACGCTCGGGCTCTGTTCGGGCGCGTGTTGCGAACTGCGCGGAACCTCGTGATGGGCGCGACAACGAGGTTCGTAAGCCTCACTTGCGCCGAC
>JANOWZ010000379.1:0-6469 GCA_031418155.1 Deinococcales bacterium | reverse complement strand
CCAAGTCAGTACCTGATTGCAAGGCCGAATGACCATTGGTCGATCCAAGAAAACATTGGTCATCTGCTTGACCTCGAGCCTTTGTGGAGCGGACGGCTTGAGGACCTGCTCGCGGGTGCGCACACGCTTCGACCCACCGATCTGGCAAATACGGCAACCGATCTTGCCGATCACAATGCCAGAGCGGTCCAAGATGTGCTTCGGGATTTTCGCACGGCCAGGCGCACCTTGGTGGATCGACTCGAGGCGCTGACCGAGCACGATTTGGGCAAAACAGCCTTGCATCCCCGATTGAACAAACCCATGAGCATCATTGATAAAATGTTTTTCGTGTCCGAACATGACGACCATCACTTGGCGTGTATCACAACGATTTGGCGGGCACTCGAGGTCTGAGATCGGATGCTGTTCGCACTCGAGCGGTGCTGTCGTTGACCGATAACTTTTGCGCCAATGGCTTTGAACTGATCGTCAATGAAGTTCCAGGAATGCTCGAGCCGTCATGTGGTCGGAATGGATGAAACGGCGATGCGTTCCCAACCACCCTCGTACCGTCTGACCAGGCCGAGGTCATCCACCTCGAGCAATGTTTCAAAATTCGTGCTCGAGTAACGGTAGGAGAATTCACAGAGCCGTTCGTAGCGTTGCTCAAGCGGCAGGATTTCGAGCGATGGGAATTTCACCCAGGCCGCCGTCAGCGTTACAGCTTGTCCAATCTCGAGGTTGAGGCGACGGATCGGCAAGGTGTTCGTGGCAGGTGTCAAACCGAGGTCCACATCCACGCAGCCCGTCAAGGCTGGTAATTCTTGTTCGCTGACGCTGCGGGTTCGCTGATCGTGCGTGACCGCGAACCAATGCCGGTCGCGCACAATCAACTCGAGCATCGCGTTTTCGTGACCGATGCGCACGTGATTGGTTTGCCATTGACTGTTTGCCTCAAGGACATAGAACGATCTCGAGGGCGCACCGTCTTGGACCGAGATCACCGTGCCGTTGAAGTGAACGTGATCGGCGACCGGTTGCGCAAACTCGAAATGCTCGAAGCTCAGGCCGTCGAAAGCCCGCCAAATCAGGGAACGTCTGATCCCCGGCGTGTGACCGACACCCCACATGCGTCCTCCGTCACGTCTTACTCGAACATCGGGTCTTGCGGTGTCGGATAGCCCAGGTGCTCGTAGGCGAGCGGGGTCAGCATTCGACCTCGCGGTGTGCGTTTGAGGAAACCGAGTTGAATCAGGTACGGTTCGTAGACATCCTCGATGGTCAGGGCATCCTCGCTGATGGCGGTGGCGAGCGTGTCCAATCCGACCGGGCCGCCCGCGAATTTGAGCATCAGCACCTCGAGCAGTTTGACATCGCGTTCGTTTAACCCGAGCGTGTCGAGGCCCATCTTGTCGAGCGCATCTTGGGCCCGCTCGAGGCCGATGGTTTCCTCGCCGGAGACCTGCGCAAAATCCCGGACCCGAGACAGCAGGTGCTTGGCGATGCGCATCGTGCCGCGTGAACGGGCACCCATCTCGAGCGCGGCATCGTCTTGAATGCTGAAGCCTTTGGCAATGGCCTCGCGGGTCAAGCCGATGGCGAGTTCGGCAGGCGTGTAGTATTCCAGGTGTTCTGTGATCCCGAACCTCGAGCGCATCGGTTGCGTGATCAGACCGGGCCGGGTGGTTGCGCCGATCAGCGTGAAGCGCGGGATTGGCAGTTGAATGCTGCGGGCGGCGGGGCCTTGACCGATCACGATGTCAAGTTTGAAATCCTCCATCGCCGGGTACAGGTGCTCTTCGGCGACGCGACCGAGCCGGTGAATCTCATCGATGAAAAGGACATCGCCTTCCTCGAGCGAGTTGGTTAGGATCGCTGCCAGATCGCCGGGTTTTTCGATGGCCGGACCGCTGGTGACTTTGATGCCGACGCCCATTTCGGCGGCGATGATATGCGCTAAGGTCGTTTTGCCCAGTCCAGGAGGCCCAAAGATCAGGGTGTGATCGAGCGCCTGTTTGCGTGCTTTGGCGGCCTCGAGGTAAACACTGAGTTTGGCTTTGAGGCGGTCCTGTCCGACGTAATCCTCGAGTCGGCGTGGGCGGTTTGCCCCATCAAAGCCAGGAGCGCCAAACGTTGGGTTGGGTTGGGTCACAGTCGCTGTCACTCCTCAAGTATATTACGTTTTAGGCGTAATGAATAGTCCTGCGTAAGTTTACCTGGAATCCGTGTGGAAAACAGTGGAAAGCGCAAAGGTAAAAGTGGAAAGTCAAACCTCGAGCATCAGACTCGAGCCGGATCGGACCGACCGCTACACCCGCGCCGGATCGGACCGGCGACGCAGCGCCAGCACCAACACGAACGCGAGCGTGTTTGCCAGAACCACCGTCGCGCCCGGCGGAATATCCAAGTAATACGAGGCATACAAGCCAACCACGCCACAAGTCACGCCAAGCGCGGTAGCAGTCAGCATCATTGAGCGTAAATTCGTGCTCAACAGGCGGGCGGTGGCGCTCGAGGTGACAAGGAGACTGACGACCAGAATCGTCCCAACCATTTGAATGGCGAGGACGACCGTCAAGGCAATCAGCACGAGCAGCAGATTGTTCAGGCGTTCGACCGGCAAGCCAATCACTCGGGCCTCCGTTGGATCGAAAGCGATCAGCAAGAGTTCTTTGTGAAACGCGGCAAGAACGAGACCGACCACACTGCCAATTACCAACGTCGTGAGCAAATCCGTACTCGAGATGCTTAAGGGATTCCCGACCAGCAAATGCCCAAGATCGACCGCATACGTCCGAGCCCTCGAGAGCAGGACCACGCCGAGCGCGAACATGCCAACAAAAACAATGCCAATGGCCGAATCCTGGCGCAATCCGCTGCGGCTAGAGACGTACCCGATGCCCAAACTGGTCAGGATTGCGGCGAGCATTCCGCCAACAAAAAAATTGATCTTCAGCAAAAACGCCGCAACGATTCCCGGAAAAACCGCGTGCGCCATCGCATCACCGATATACGATAGGCCGCGCAAGACCACGTACACGCCGATCACGGCGCACAAGGCTGCGACCAGTGACACGCCCAAAAAGGCCCGCACGATGAACTCGTATTGCAATGGCTCGAGAAACCAATCCATCATCAAGGCTCAGGCGTGTACGTGGTTGAGGTGACTGCTCGAGAAGGTCGCTTCGATATTCTGCGGCGTGTATACCCGTTCGGGCGGCCCAGAGGCGATCACTCGCCGGTTCACGAGCAGCAGGCTCGAGCACCATTTGGCGGCATTTTCAAGGTCGTGTGTGACCATCACCAGGGCTTTGCCAGCTTGGCGTTCGCGCTCTAAAAGTTCAAAAATTGCAGTTTGCGTCACGGCATCGACACCGGTCAGCGGTTCGTCCAAAAGCAAAATCTGTGATTCTCGAGCCAGCATTCTCGCCAACAGCACCCGTTGTTTCTGCCCGCCGGAAAGCGCCGCCACTGGCCGTGAGGCGAGGTTTACAATGTCGGCCTTCTGGAGCGATTCCTGCACGATCTGCCGGTCTGCCGATCCAGGGTATTTGAGCCAGCCGATGCGTCCGATGCGGCCCATCATGACCACATCGCGCACGGTCACGGGAAAGCTCCAATCGAGGGTTTGTTGTTGTGGCACGTAACTGATCGCTTGGGTTGGTTTCTGGCCGAGGTCACTCGAGAATCGAATCTCACCGGATGAAACTTGAATCAATCCGAGGATGGCTTTGAGCAGTGTACTTTTGCCCGCGCCATTCGGACCGATGACCGCCACAAATTCCCCAGACCGCAGGCTCAGGTCAGCGTTCTCGAGGGCGCTGGTTTCGCCGTAACGCACCGTCAAATCATGGACTTCGAGCAGCGGTTTGGCTGTCGAGGAATGGATAAAACTGGGCGCTTCCTGAGTAAGCATTCTCAATAGGATACGCTCGAGGTGACAATGGCGCAACCACGACACTCGGGTTTCGGATGGTCGCACCCCGAGAGATTGGTTTAACGCAGCAAACGAATGGTTTCGACACCATCAACAAAGAAGATGATCGTGGCTGGACCGCGCACGCTCAAACTCGAGTTTTGAAACACGAACTCTTTGGGCACTTCGGTTTCATTGATCACGAACCGTTCGCCGTCATCGTCGATCACCTTGATGAAAACCTTGTACATGTTGTTCTCGGATGGCACCGTGAAGCTGTACTCCACCGTGCGTGCCTCGGCGGTGGATTGCGCAACGGGCAGATTGGTCGGTGCTGTGACGGTTCCCGGTTGATCAGGTGTGACCACCACAGGTTGGTCTGGCGTTGGGGTCGTTTCCTGCGACGCGGGAACCACGGGCTGCTCCGTCACCGGATCGGGCGCGTTCTGAACCTGCTGTTGCGGGCTCGAGGATGCGGGTTCAGTGGTCGTTCCAGTTGGTTGCTGAGGCGTAGGTTGCGTTGGCACCACCGGACGGCGTTTGACTGGCGGTGCGGGCCGAACCGGGGTCAGCGCGTCCGGCACGGTCGAAACGACCAAGGTCGCCTCGCCATCCAATGCGACGCTGGTGTAGGGCGCTGGTGTCTGCTCGAGGACCGTGTTTGGCGGCAGCTTCGCATCCTTTTGCCGCACCTCGACCAAGGTCAGGCCGGATTTTGAGAGCACGAACTTGGCATCATCAAAGGACAAACCGCGCAAATCTGGCAAAAACGTCTTGCCCGCCTCGGGCCGGTCGCCACCGACCAAAAGGGTCACACCTTGGCCTTTGACCGCCTCGGATTCCGGCGGTGGATTCTGGCCGAGCACCAAACCACGGCTGGCGGTGTCCGCTATCGGGATTTTCACGACCCTCGAGACGTTCAAGCCAATCTCTTTGAGGCTGAACCGCGCATCCTGCTCACTGCGACCCGCAATGTTCGGCACGATCAATAGGCGGGGCTTGTTGACGGTGATCTCGACCACGCGGCCCTCGGTCAGGGAGGTTCCACCGGCAGGATTCTGACGCAAAACAATGCCGCGAACCTTGGTTTGATCGTTGAAATACTCGATTCGTGGGAACAAACGCGCATCGGCCAGCAGTTTGCCAACCTGATCGACGGGTTTGCCGACCAAATCTGGCACGGTCACGACCGGCGGCTCGAGGAAACGCTGCGTTGCCCCAATCCCGAGGTACACGGCGGCAATCAGCAGCAGCAGTCCAGGCAGCACGCCCCAGACCGTCAGGCGGCGCGGCGCGGGTTTCGGAATGGCGGCCACGGTTGCTGCACCCATTCCGGCCAGGGCGGGCATCGGTCCACCACCCGGAAAGGACGGCGCGGGCCGCAGCTCAACGGTGGTTCTCGGGTTGATGGCCGGTGCGGGGTTCGCCACGGGCTTAACAGCAGGTTTCGCCCCACCGCGCCCAAGCGTCCAACGGTTCCGACCCGGATTGCTCGAGGGTGCTCCAGAACCAGAATTGGTAGGCAAAACAGCAGTGTTCAAAGCGGCGATCTCATCATTGGAACGTTCCGCGAATGAGAGGTCCGCGATCACCGGTCGCATCTCACGGGAACCTTCACGCGAATCCTGCACGGCCAGCACGCGGGCATCCGAAAGCGCAAAACCGTACTCGGCGAGCAGCACCGCCAATTCCTCGAGCGCACGGCGGAAACCCTCATCTCGAGGGTGCGAGGCCAACCACGCGCCAGCCTCCTGCGCGTTCGACGGAGACCAAACGCTGTAATACGCACCGGGACGCGCCACGGCATCCAAGAGCAAGCTCGAGCCAGAGTTACGCACCACGCTGCGGTAACGGTGAAAGCTCGCACGGGATTTTGGGTCGGTGATGTTGAACCAATCCAAGCGCACCACCCGTCCGTCCGGGTGACGCACCTCGAGCACGCGACGCGCATCGGTGGTCTCGAGTTCGCGCAAGATTTCGTATTTGCCGTCCAGTTTGCCGTCTGCCGCCATGCCGTCTCTCCAAGTCTAACAAGCCAATATGACAGCATTTTAGCAGGATGGGATGAGGGAATGTTTGTGTCGTGAAACGCATGGGGGAATGATGAAGTTCGAGCCGCACAACTTGAGATGAGGCAACCTCCCTCAAATGCTCGAGAACCCAGCCTCGAGCCTGATACAATTTACATTCGACATGGTTTACGAACAGGCGTTCCCTCCACCAACGGTCCTCGAGCCCGCACGCATCAACTCGAGTTCTCGTGTTTTCTTTCTGGAGGTAAAAATGGCCGGTCATAGCAAGTGGAAGCAAATCAAACGCAAAAAAGCTGTCAACGACAATCGGCGCGGTGCCAGCGTCTCCAAACACCTCGCCGCCATCACTGCCGCCGTTCGTTCCGGTGGTTCTGGTGATCCGAGCGCCAACCTGTCCTTGAAAAACGCGCTCGCGGCAGCCCGAACCGATAAAGTCCCGAACGATCACGTCTCGAGGGCCATCGAACGGGCCGTCGGAGCCAGTGCTGGCCCCGGCCCCGAGGAGGTCGTCTACGAAGGTTACGGACCGAACGGCGTG
>JANOWZ010000378.1:0-5034 GCA_031418155.1 Deinococcales bacterium | reverse complement strand
GTCCAATCGGGTTCACCGTTCGGTGTTTTTGAGCAGGCGACCCTGCCCGTCAGGTGCATGTTCAGGGTCAAGAAGCGATCTTGATGATTTGGGCTTCGACACGACCATCGATTTTGATGGGTTGACCTTTGTCTTTTCGGGATTTGCGGTCGAGGGTAGTTTCGAGTCCTTGTTTGCAAAATTTCTTGCAAATGCGTTCAACCGAAAAGATTTGCACGCCCAAGTTCTCAGCAATTTGGGCGTGCTGATGATTGGGTCCGTTCGTGTCTGCTTGGAGCTGGATGCGGGCTCGAGTGATGGCTTGGGCTGGGTGCTTGCCTGTTCGGGTGAAGCTGGTCAGGAATTGGCGCTGTTCGTCGGTGAGAGTGACGGTGTGTTGTTATCCCGGAGCACTCGAGCATTGTGCCCCTCCTGTTTTCATCTTCCTTAGTTTGAATAATGTAAAGTTTATGTATTCAATGATAGTTCTGAGATTTGAGGAGGGCACGACATGAAACACCCCAAAACAGCCATTGGACTCGGCCTGATCGCCGCAACCATCACCATGAGCCTGAACGCGCAGCCCGGCCAAGCACAAGCCACCACCGACTGGAAAGCCGTCGAAACGGCGCTCGGACAAGTTGGCGAGTTCAAACCCGGCTGGATCTTTCGCGTCAGCATCCCGCGCAAAAGCATTCGCGTCACCATCAATGCCAACACGCTCAGGCCAGCATTGGCGCAAAACTCTTACGCCAGCTTTCAGAACCTCGGCAACGACCAAGCCATCGTCAACGGCGATATCGTCGTCACCGAACGCGAACTGCCGACGGTCACGCTCGAGATTCAACGCCAAGGCTTGCAGCACACCAGCACCAACCGCAACCTGCCCAACGGTGTCGGACAACTCTACTGGCTGCATTACACTGGACGCGGCCAAGCGCTGCCACTGGCCAAAGCGATCCGGGCCGTGCTCGAGAAAACCAACGCCCGCCTGCCCGTGATTCGCACACCGGTTGTGCTGCCATTGCCCAAAGGCACAAAACCTGCGCAAGTCGTTGCGCCCGTGGTAATCGTCCCCAGACTGCCCGGACTCGACACAAAAGGCATTGGCCAAATCATCGGCACGAGTCCCGAGATCAGCGACAACGTTGTTGTGTACTCGTTCGCCCGCAACGAAAAAATTGTTTGGAACAACTTTGAACTCTCCCCAGATTTTGGCACCTCGAGTCGCATCGCCATGCAACCCACGGGTTTTGACAAAGCCATCGTCACCGGCAGCCTCGTCCTGACCGCAGCCGAGGTCAATCCCGTCACCAAAGTTCTGGCCGAAGAGGGCATCGAGATCGTTGGTGTCAATCACGAACTGCTCGACGAAAGCCCGCGCCTGTTTCACCTGCGTTTTTATGCACAAGACAACGGCTATAACATTGCCCGAATCCTGCGTCGCGCTTTGGACAAAACCAACTCACGGCGGTAAAACACAAGCACATGACCGGCTCGGGCTTCCGAACTTGAGGCTCGAGTTTTTGCTGGCTGAGGCAAGCCTCAGCGCTACGGATGGATCGCCCGAGGTTGCAATTTGAATTCCGTCCAGAGCGTAAACTGTTCGGGGTTGATGTCAAAATCTTGGTGAAACCAAGTTTTGACTCGGAGGCATATGGAACTCGAGCAGGCTGGACTGATCCCGACGCAACCGGGCGTGTACATTTTTCGCACGCCAGCGGGTCGCGTGATTTACGTCGGCAAAGCGAAGGTCATCAAATCGCGGATTCATCAGCATTTCAAAGCGGGCGGCAAGTCCTCACGGATCACTCGAGATGCGGGCAGCGTCGAATTCATCACCACGCAAAACGAAGTCGAAGCACTGGTGCTCGAGGCGAACCTGATCAAACAGCATCGCCCGCGTTACAACGTGCTTTTGAAAGACGACAAGCATTACCCGTTTTTGAAACTGACCAAGGAACGCTTTCCAATGCTGATCGTGACGCGAAAAGTGATCAAAGATGGCGCGAAGTATTACGGCCCGTTCCCGGACTCGAGGGCGGTCTGGCGGGCCAAAAATTTGATCGACACGAATTTTCAATTGCGCAAAGAATCTGGAATCCCCTTCAAGCCGCGCAAACGTCCGTGCCTGAATTACCACATGGGTCGATGCCTCGCACCGTGCATCGACGAGGCGACACCGGAAGCCTACGCGCAAGTCGTTTCTGACGTGACCAGCGTGCTCGAGGGCAAAGCACAGGCGGTCGTCGAAAAACTCAAAGTTGAAATGCGCGATGCGGCTTTGCGTCAAGAATTCGAGCAGGCGGCATCACTGCGCGACCGGCTCGAGGCGGTACAAAAATTGTTCAGCACCGATCAGGTCGCCTTGAACACCGATCTCGAGGACATGGATTTTCTGGGTGTGGCGCAGGCGGGCGAGTACGCGATGGTTCAACATTTTCAGATGCGATCTGGTCGCGTGATAGGCCGCGATAAACGCTTCCTGACCGGCGCGGAGGACGCGACGCTCGAGGAAATCTTGAAGGCGTTCATGCAAGATTATTACGGCGTGGCGATGCAAGTTCCGCCGCTGGTGCTCGTGCCGGTTGAGTTCGAAGACGCGAAAGTCTGGGAGGAATTCCTCTCGAGCAAATCCTCGAGAAAGGTAGAATTGCGCTTTCCACAACGTGGCGAGAAAGTGGACCTGCTCGAGATGGCGAGTCGCAACGCCGAGAATGGGCTCGAGGCAGAACTGGCCCTGCTCGAGAAGCGGGGCGAGAATCCTGGCTTGGACGCGCTCAAAGAAGCACTCGCGCTTCCAGAACGACCGTGGCGCATCGAAGGGTTCGACAACTCGAACTTGTTCGGCACCAACATCGTCTCGGGCATGGTCGTGTTTGAAGGTGGACGCGCTCGCAAAGGCGAACACCGGCGGTTCAAAGTCAAAGGTTTGGATCATCCAGACGATTACACCGCCATGAAACAAACGCTGATCCGGCGCTTCACAGGCGGACTTTCTGACAAACTCCCAATTCCCGACCTGCTGATGATCGACGGCGGTTTCGGACAAGTCTCAGCGGTGCTCGAGGCGTTGAAAGAAGTTGATTTAAAAATCCCAATGATTGGACTCGCCAAACGCGAAGAAACAATCATTCTGCCGAGCATTTACGGGGCGCAATGGTGGCTCGAGACTGGAACCGTAATTGCCCAAGACCGCAAGATCAGATTGCCCGAAACGCACCCGGCCTTGCGAATGCTGATTGCCGTGCGCGACGAAGTGCACCATCACGCGATCACGTACCACCGTAAACTTCGCGCCGAAGGCATGATGAAAAGCATCTTTGAGGACATGCCTGGAATTGGCCCCAAACGCCGCGAAGCACTGCTCGAACACTTCACCAGTTTGGAAGAATTGCGCGATGCGAGTCTTGAACAGATTGCTCGAGTGCCAGGTGTGGGTTTGACGGCGGCACAAACGATCAAGGATCAGTTGGTTCTGACAAGTTCGACGGGCCGGAATCCATAGAATCAAGCTCGAGTTTGATCACACTGCAAATACAGCCTCGAGCGCAACATGGCTCGAGGCTGAACGTCATCGGAGAATTTTCAAAGAACGATGTCCAAGCCGATCAGGATTGAAAAGACGTTCGGGTTGTTCAAGTACACTCGAGCGCCACCGGTCACGCCGAGCGGTCCGAAGATTTGATAGCGCACGCCAGCACCGGCAAAGAACGATTGAACCGTCACAATGCTTGGGCCATAAATTTGCTCGTAACCGACATCGCCTCGGAATGAAATCGGGGTGAAAGGCAATGGCACATCTCGCACGACAGCGGCGACACTGAACATGTTGGAGTTGTCCAAGGTCACGGCGAACGGTGTAACCTCGAGCCCAACGGTTGCAACACCGAGCGGCAGGCGATAACCCACACCGACGCTGGCCGTGCCGCGCAATGGCGCGTATGAACCTTGCACCGCTCCCCAAACGCTGAAGTCAAAAATGCTTTGCGCTCCGGCGGTGCTCGAGAGGGCGATCACGGTGATGGCGATGATGCGTTTCAGAAATTGTTTCACGCCCTCGAGTATGACCGGTGATTGCTGAAGAGCGTGAGGGAAACCTGAAGGCATGGGTAAACTGATCGCATGAACAACACTGCGAACCTGGTCGTGCAATACGCCGACGATCACGATTTGCAAGTTCGGATTGCAACGCACACAAAGTACACGGTTGGCGCGAACCTCGAGACACTGGTGGATCGGGCGCTCGAGGTATCAGGTGATGAGGCACTGTTGGATGTCAGCACGGGACCGGGCAATTTTCCGGCTCGAGTTCGGGCTTCAGGGCATCGTGGCGAGATCATCGGATTGGATTACTCGCAGGGCATGGTGGACAAGGCTCGAGCTTCGCATCCGACGGTGAACTACTTGCAGGGCGATATCGTTGCGCTTGCATTCGAGGACTCGGGTTTCGATGTGGTCACGGCGCGACACATGCTCTATCACGTGCCCAATCTCGAGGCGGCGTTGCGCGAGTGCAGGCGCGTGCTCAAACCCGGCGGGCGCTTTTTGGCGCTGACCAACGCGGATGGCAACATGCAGGCGTTCTGGAATGCGGTCATGCGTGGGCTCGAGGATGATCCGGCATTCGTGGCGATGAATGATTTGAAAACCGGTCTTGCATACCATCACGAAGAACTCGCGCAATCGATTCGGGATTGTTTCGGCAATACGCAGCTAGCGCTTTCCGATGCGGCGCTCGAGTTTCCAGATGTGAGTAGCCCGCTCGCGCACTTCGATTCGTGCCGCACGGTCTACGGCATTTCTGAAAGCGATTGGGCTCGAGGTCGGGTTGGTGTTCAGCGCGAGTTTGAGCAATGTTGCCAGCAAGGACCGTGGCGCGTTTCAAAGCAGGTTGCCATCATCACGGCTCGAGCTTGATCCATGTCCGCAACACCTTCGCCGAACAAATCGCAGCATAAAACCGGGAAAACTTCGACCCAAACGGTCTTTTGGGTTTCACGCCCAGGGTACGGCCCTGGCGCAAACTGATCTCATGGAGGTCAGATGAACCCA
>JANOWZ010000377.1:0-12870 GCA_031418155.1 Deinococcales bacterium | reverse complement strand
AAGGATTCGGCACTGATCGGATTCTCGAGCACAAATTGTGCCGCATTGCGGTACACGCCAAACGTGCGAACGATGTGCGGGTCACGGTACGAGAGTTGCGCGAACAGGCCGTTCTCGGCTCGAGCAGCGGCGAAACCACCGTATGCGCCGCCCTTCTCGCGGACCTCGGGGTGCAGGTAGGTTTGGCGCAAGTAACGGGCGAGCACGAACAGAACCGCCGAATCCGGGTGCGTGTACGGCACGGTCGAAACGGTCAGTGCATCGTAAGCCACCGGCACGGCGGTCGTGCAGGCCACCGGATGACGGCTCGGTGTGACGCTCGAAGTGTTTGGACTGCCGAGAATACCCAGCGGTAATTTCTCGAGCAACGCTGTGATTTGCGTTTTCAAACCCTCGAGTTCTGAGGCTTCGGCGGTGATGCAGACGCGCAAATCGGTGGCACGGTACAGGTGTTGGCGGATCGTCTCGAGGTCGGCGATCAGGCCGTCCAATCCGGCATCATCGAGCGCGGCGAGGCGGCGTGCGGTCTGAACTTTCGTCACACCCTCGAGCCGTTCGCGCAAGGCTCCAACGGGGGAGAGTTGCGCATCCGAGAGTTGCAGCGCGAACATGTGTCCGTCCGAAACGACCCGAGCCTCGAGCGCCGCACGGTACTGTCCGAGCAGGTTTTTCAGGTGCTTGCGGTCAAATTTCAGGTCGGTCAGCAGGTCCCTCAGGATTTCAAAGGTGGCTGGGATGTTCCGTTCGAGGGCCTTGCTCGCGAGCGTGAAGCCTTCACGGTATTGATTCAGGTTGTCCGGTGCGACGCGAATGCCCGTGCCTGCCGAAACGCCGCCAGTAAAGCGTTCGATTCGGGCGGCCATCTCGAGGTAATCGCTGTTGCCGCCACCCA
The DNA here is from genome assembly GCA_031418155.1 of Deinococcales bacterium. Lineage (GTDB taxonomy): Bacteria > Deinococcota > Deinococci > Deinococcales > JAAFIG01 > JANOWZ01. The sequence goes on along the minus strand of JANOWZ010000377.1, from coordinate 11,978 downwards.
TTTTGCTGGCGGCGAAGGCGAAAATCGGCATCAGGTCTTTAAGCGGGTCCGGCACGCCCGCAAAGCTCGAGGAGATTGAAATGTAGGCCAGTCCATTCGTGGGTTGCGGGAAGAATCCGACTCGAGCGCCATGAATCGTCTCGAGCGTGTGAGTCACGTCCTCAAAGCCCATCGGCACATCGGATAGCTCGAGGGTGGGCAGGCTCGAGAGGTCCTGCTCGAGATCCTGTTCGGCCTTCAATGATTTCGCATCGGCAATGATTTGCGCCGCCTCAGATGCCGAGAGTTTTGCCTTGACCGCCTCAAGTTTGGCTTTTTCGGTCGCCTCTAGTCGGGTATTCAATTCTGGGTCCGGTGTCAAAATCACGGTCGCACGGTGTGAATTTTCCAGAATCTCACGGCGAATGATGGCCTCGAAGAACCCGCCTTTGGCGCGTTCGATCTCGAGGTGTTGAATGTCGACATCGAATTGTAGGGTGCCGAGCGGATCGCCGCCGTACAGGTACGCATCCAAAGCACGAAACATGACTTTCAGACCGTATGGACTGCCGGTGTCACTGACTTCACGCGCCTCGATCTCGAGTTGATGAATCGCTGCATCGATCAAGTCCGGGTCAATGCCGGTTTGCACCAACTGCTCGAGGGTGCTCACGATCAATGTCTCGATTTTTTCGGCATCTTCGGCATTGACATCTTTCAATCCTGCCGAGAAGAGCATCTCGCGGTAATCGTTCAGGCCGGTGACATCGGCGAGCGCACTGCCAATCCCAGACTCGATCAGGGCTTTGCGTAACGGTGATGCAGCGTTTGCAAGCAGCACCTCACTCAGCACCCGCCAGCAGAGCACTTTGAAGCCGTCACCAATAAAATCCGTCAACCACGAGACGAGCACCTGCGCTTTACGCTCGAGTGGTTCGCCCGCCGCAATCGCATACGATTCGGTCACGCGAATCGGGGCGGTTCGACGCGGCTGATTTGGAATGCTTGAATCCACCTCGAGTCGGTCGAAATGGGCCAGCACGTTCGCTTCAATCGTCTCGAGCGTCGCCTCGAGTGGCAGGTTGCCGTAGGTCATGAAATAGGCGTTTGACGGGTGGTAATGCCGAGCATGAAAGGCCCGCAACGCCTGCCAAGTCAAATCTGGAATGTGATCCGGTTGCCCGCCTGAGTCATTCGCAAAGGTTGTGTCCGGTAGCATCGCTCTCGCCATCGCCTTGTACATCACACGGGCAATGCTCGAGTTCGCGCCCTTCATCTCGTTGTAGACGACACCTTTAAATTCCAAGGGGCTTTCAGGATTCTCGAGTTCGGTGAATTCGTACCGCCAACCCTCCTGCTTGAACGAATTCTCGCGCAGCAATGGAAAGAAGTTCGCATCCAAGTACACCTCGAGCAAATTCTGGAAATCCTGGGCGTTGCGGGTGCTGAAAGGGTAACTGGTGAATGCCGGGTAGGTCAAAGCGTTCATGAATGTCGAAAGTGAGCGCGGCAGCATCGCAAAGAATGGATCGCGCACCGGGAAGCGTTTGCTGCCGGTCAAGACAGTGTGCTCGAGGATGTGCGCCACACCCGTAGAGTCCTGCGGAATGGTCGGAAACGTCACTGAAAAGGCATTGTTTTCGTCTAGGCAGGCGATGTGAATGTGCTTCGCGCCGGTTCGTTCATGCTCGAGTTCGATGTACGTGCCGTTCAGGTGTAGCAGGGCTGCCATGCGCAGCACCTTGTATCCGCCGATGGCCGTGCCGACAGCGAGTGCCGATTCGTTTGAGGAAGCAGTTGAATTCACCTCAACATGCTTTCATGCTGTGCCTGGGGGGTCAAGGTCAAACGCACATTCAATTCAGGGCGAACGCACCAACGATTCCGCAAGTGACAACCCAAGCAACGACAACAAGTACCCATCATTCAATCATGCCTACAACCGCCTCTTGATCCCAAGACGGGTGATGGGTTGGTCCGAATGCTCGAGTCAGGCTTGATATCGTGTCTGATGCCAATTCTCGAGCCGAACATTCCGCAGTACGCCACTACCCGCCTCCGCTGTTTTGACCGTTGCAGCTCGTATTCATCTTCAGTAAATTCAACGCCAACCAACGGTGTCAGCGACCATGCTCGTAATCTGCATTTTTATAGTCAAGAAATGAGTTCATGGGGTCTTTTCGGGTGCTGAAATGTTCGATGATGTTGGCGATCACTCGGACGGGCGACCGCTCGCCTGGTGCGTTTGCCCTAACCGCGCTCGAGCATTGCCCGGAGTTTCTTCAAATCCACTTTTGCGTTGTGTCGCGCATCCACCGGTAGGCTCGAGACGCTGTAAATCTTGTCGAGTTGCGCCCAGTTCAGGTGCTCGAGCAAGTTCTCGGGCTGCGCCAGGGTGGTCCATTTCACGCACAGCACGCGCTTGGATTGGTGTTCAACCAAGGCGCAACGCTGAACGCCAGGAAACTCGAGCGCGGCACATTCGACGCTGAACGGGTAGATTTCGCCTCGAGCATCATGGATGCGGGCGTTGGTGCGACCGACGAGCCACAACCGGCCCTGATCGTCGAAATGTCCGGCATCTCCACTGCGATGCCAGACGCGACCCTCAACCCAGATTTTCGTTTCGGCATCACCGAGTCCATGCAGGTATCCGGGCAATACGTGCGCCCCGGAAACGATGATCTCCCCGATGCGGTTTGGCCCGAGGCTGGCCTGCTCGAGTCCGGCTTGGTTGAAAAACTCGAGCTTCTGGTCGTGAAGGTTCTCAAGGATGCGCAAGTCAATTTCGGGAACGGGCCTGCCGACCAGCAATCCCCGACCAGATTTCATCGCCTCAAGATCGCCCGATTCGAGTTCGTCAAATGCGATGTGTGCAATCGGTTCGGCTTCGGTGGAACCATAGACGCTGATGAGTTTGGCATTCGGCGCGACTCGAGAAAGCTTCTCGAGTGTGCGCGGAAAGACTGGACCGCCACCGGAAAAAACCCGAGTCAAACTTGGCAGCGTTTGACCGTGCTTGAGCGCGTGATCTGCCAGACGCTCAAGAAACGCGGGACTCGCGGCGGTTCGGGTGATCTGATGCCTGCGAACCTGCTCGAGGATTGGTCCGGCCTGGATCGAGCCGGGTTTGCGCAGGTTCGCATCGGCAATCACCGTGGTCATTCCAGCGGCCAAATTCGTCAGCGCAACAATCGGTAGCGTCGCCAAATCCACATCGTTCACCTGTGGTTCGAGCAAACCCTCGAGTGCCGAAAGTTGTGCCAGCAACAGACCGTGAGATCGCATGGCCGCCTTGGGAACGCCACCTGTGCCGCTTGTGAAGGTCAACAATGCCGCTGTGTCATGCACGGCGGGTTCGATCATTGGACGCGGCTCGAGCCGGTCTTTTGTGGCCCACGGACTGGCGGCTGGCCACCAACCTCGAGTCGAGATGCGGATTGGCACAAAACGCAGCGATGGAATCGCCAAACTGAGCGCGTGCGCAACCGTTGCACCGATCAAGGCCCGAGGTGGATTAAGCTTGCAGCAGCGTTCGATGTGCGCCAGACCAGCCGTGGGATCAACGACCATCACCACCGCACCCAAGCGAAACACGGCGGCGAGCGTGACGTACAACCCAATGCCCATCGGCACGAGTACCATCACGGCATCGCCAGGTTTGACGCCGCGCCCCTCGAGCAGCGTCGCCAGCTTCGCACCCTCACGCTCGAGGTTGACGAAAGAAATACTCGAGCCATCACGGTCAATGATCGCGGTTTTGTCCGGGTCGTTCTCGACAGGCTCGAGTAACTTTTCCAGCAGGTTCATAGCGTTCGTGAATACAGCGCGTAACGTCGCATGATTTGGCCGGTTTTGGCGCTCGTCTTGCCCGAGACATTCCCATCGTGAATCAGTGCGTGAATCACCCGAGTCATTCCGGCATGACGGGCCAGGTCGTGCATCTCATCCGCCAGCAACGCCCCAAGGCCCGCATAGACCCGAGCTTTACGAATGCCGACGGTTTTCAAAATCAACGTGTCCATCTGCGGGCGCAACAAGTCCGGCGCGGCGAAAGCGAAACCGACGGCGCGACCGTCGTGCTCGGCAATGCGGGTGAATCCGGGTGGTAGCTTGGCGAGCACGGGCCGGTACAACCCGAGGAATTCTTCTTTTGGGATCGTTGAGTACAAGAAGTTCTGCGAGAAACTCTCGAGTGCCAAGTCGTAAATCGCAGCCAATTCAGATACGAGATTCGCGGGATTTGCGGCTCGGGTCGTGATTTGATTTGCGGCAAAACGCTCGCGAGCTTTTGGCATTCTTGGGTCTGGTTCCGGGTTGATTCCGAGCGTCGAATGGTATGTGGCGAGGACTTCAAATCCAGCCTCGAGAAAGTGACGATTCCACTCGAGCGGGTTGCGCAACTCGAGCAGGTATGGTGCTTCCGATCCCATCTCGGAAACGAGCCGGTAAGATTTCCAGGTGTTGCCGTCCATCGGGCCAATGACTCGGGCACAGACGAATTTGCGGAGCGTATCGCAGGCCACCTCAAGGATTTTTTGTCCAGCCTCGGGCGAACTTGCCGCGTAATGTCCAATCAGTCCGGTGTGCTCGTTCGCCACAACTCGAGGTCCATCAAACCAAACGCTGGCTCGAGCCAGTAGGATTTCATCCTCGAACAGTTGCAAATGTTTATCCGGCGCGTCACGCTCGAGTTGCGCGGCATCAAAGGCGGGCCAGTCCGCACGGTTTAACTCGGAATTGCCAGCCCATTCAACCGCCCTCATGCGACCACCTTTCCCGAACTTTACGCCACGGGGCGACACCGGCCACGATCACAAACGCGGCGATGCAGGCGACGGCCAACGCGCCAGCATCCAACCCCGACAGGCCGCGTAAAAGCAGGTACGTGCAGACTGGCAGCAATAGATTGTCGAGCCCATCCTGCGCCACCGCCTCGAGCAACGCCATCATCGCACTGACCGCGAAGGCCGCAAGCGCCGCCTCGAACAGCGGCAAACCATTGACCATCAAGCCGAGCAGGCAGACCAGAAAGCTCACGCCAAAAAATGCGAGCGCACCCTCGAGGCTTTTGGCTTCCGGGCCGAGGCCGAATTTCCGCTTCCCATGGAAGGTTCCGACCAAAGCTGCGACCGAATCGGCAAAGGTCAAGATGGCGAGCGAAGTGCCGTACAATGCGCCACCCTGCGAAAGCGTGAACAGCGCGGGCAGCCCGAGCAAAAAATAGAACTCGCCCAACGAAACGCGATTGACCTTGCTGAGCACGCCGCCGAAACCATGCTTGAGCGGCCTCCACAAGCGCAAAGCCAGCATCGTCAAGGCCGCCATACCGCAGGTGATCCAGACCTCGAGCCGCGAGTGCATCACGAACGGAAATCCAAACCCGATCAGTCCAACGCCGATGTGCAACAGCTTGCGGGCCCATTCCGGGTGCGGGTTCGTGAAGTGCTGCCAAAGGCGAATCAACGCCAACCACGCGCCGAGCGCCAAGAGCATCCCGATCACCGGGAACATCAGGTCGTCACGCTCGAGTTGCGCGTGATTTTCTCGAGCACGAACGCGCCATAAAAAAATGCTTTGTCCTGCCCGAACAGCCGGTTCGCTTCTCCCTCGAGCGGTTGCAAGACGTGCGCGAGCCTTTCCGGTCGATGGCGCTCGGCCAGCAGGTTCCAGTATGCGAGTCGCCCACCGTCACGTCCGGCAACGGACAAACGCTCGAGCAGCGCATCCGAATGTTCCGGTGACATGTACTCAAAAATGTCCGAAAGGTTGAACCGATCCACACTGTTTGGTCCCAATTGATCGAGGTGCGATTCGAGCGAATCCTGATGCCACTCGAGTTTGTACAGGTTGTCGCGGATCGCCTCGAAGTTTTCAATCCGCAGCGCGTGCGGTTGCGTGCGCCGATGCTCGCCCCAGAGAATCCATTCCAAGTACGGGTTTTTTCCAGGCTCGAGTTCGACCAGCGCGTGACGCGCACGGCGTTTGATGTGATCGCCGGGATTGCCGCTGGTGTACTTAAAAAAACTCGGGTCGCGGCCCAACCAACCCAGCACGGTTTTCGAGAAAAACGCGCCGATCAGCAAGCGCCAACGCCAGGTGTCGAAATGCTGCGCAAAGACACGCTCGCGCTCATCACGATCCGGCAGCGCGAACAGCCACTCGAGCGTGGTTTGCGAGGCGATCAACGGCGCGATGTGGGTTCTGAAAATCCGAAAGTACCGCTCGAACTTGCCCGCGTCACCGATGCCATTGCGCACCAACTCGGGCCGCGCATCCCAAAAGGCTCGAGCCTCCAGGCTCAAGGCTTTGCGACAACGCACGTACAACTCGAGCCGTCGCATGCTGGGACTTGAACCGATCAACTCGAGCAATTCCGGGTGCGTTAAGTTCTTGAATGCCGCCACACGCAAGGCGAGGCAATGCAATTGCGAACTCGAGAGATCGAGCGCGATCACGCGGCCAGGATTTTTCGTCAGCAATGAGAGCGAATTCTCGCCCGCCGAAGCAATCGACAAACAGGTGTCGCCGGGTTGAATGTCCAAGCCCTCGAGCAGAATATCGGCATCCTCCCAACATTGCGCGTAACGGATCAATTCAAAACTGGCCCGACTCGAGATTTCAGACTTGCTGTCAATCACGGGTTGGCTCCGTCCGGTGAGATTCGTTTCACAGTTCCGTTCGAGCCGTCCAACTCGACCCAATCGCCATCTTTGAGCCAACTGGTCACGCCGGGAATCGCCACGATTGCCGGAATGCCCAACTCTCGAGAGACAATTGCCGAGTGCGACAGCAGGCTGCCGCGTTCGACCAGCAGGGCTCGAGCCAAGGGTAAAATGAGTATCCAACCTGGATCGGTGCGTTCGGCAACGATGATGCTCGGGCCGTCCAAGTTGGCCTTGCGCGGATCGAGCACGACTCGCACTGGGCCGCGAATCAATCCGGGAGAACAGGCGATGCCGCTTCTTGAGTCATCGTTGTTCGTGCTTGCGGTACTCGCCTCAATCTGAAGCTCGAGTCCGGCACGAACCGGACCTCGGGTCGTGAAACGCCTCGGAGGTGCGGGTAGCGATTTGAAATGCTCAAATTCGGCTTGACGCTCTCGAGCCAGTGTACGCAAATTCGTGATCGTCGCCGTGCCTTCAACCAGACCAATCAATTCGCCCACTTCGAGCCAAAAGACATCACGCGCCGAATCCAGATCGCCACGCGCCTCGAGCCTCACACCAATTTCGAGGAAGATTCGCCGTGCCCGTCCGAAAACGCGGGTGCGTTCAAAGCGCAGGTTCTCGCGGTCACGCACGCGCCCTCGCGCCTGTGCAAGAACGAAGTTGAAGATCATTTTGCGAACGGGGGAGAGGTTCGCCCGCAAAGAATCCTCGGCCCGACCCCGAGTTGCATTTTCATCCGCTTTGGCTTTCGGCGTTTCGAGCCGTGCGAGTTGACCAATCGAACGCCACAATAAAATCGGTTCGTCACGCAGGGTTGCACTCTCGAGTTTGAGTTCATCCAAGCAACGGTCGCCAAATTTCTCGAGGTACGCTTCAGCGCCAACTTTGAGCTTCGGGTGCAACTCGAGTTCGTGTTCTATCTCCATCAGGCTCGAGTTGCACAAGATGGCTGGCAATCCCGGAATCGTTCTTGCAAGCCCCGAGAGTTCGGCCAGGCGTTCGGCGGGTTCGGCGCTGATCATTCCGCCACCACCGACGATCAAATCGTTCTGCAAACTGCTCGAGTTGCCGCACCATTTCTCGACGATGCGCCGCAGCAAACCGTAAAAAACCATCGCAAAAAAATCGTTGACCAGCGGCGCATCCCAGCGGGTAATCAATTGCGACTCTAGCTTGCGGTAATGTGCGATCAACTCGCCCAACGACATGCGCTCGAGTTGTTGCGCATCGCCAGTAAGTGCCACCTCGAGTCTGGCGTAAAATGCTTTTTTCATGCCCTCAAGCCGCAGCAGTGACGCGATCAGCCCCACACTCGCTCGAGCCAAATTCACGCCGTCCAAAAATTTTGAGGTTGAGGTTCGACCCGAAATTTCGTGCTCGAGTTCCGGGGGCAAGGATTCGTTGACACCCATCATCTGTTCCATCAGGGCGCGGTTCAAAGTGAATCCAGGCAGCAAGGCCAGCAGGCGATACCAGTTGGAAAGGTTGTAATAAATCCGCCCGCGCATCAAGCCGATCATCGTCTCGAGCCGTGCCGAATGGTCCGCCACATCGCCCGAACTGACACCGAGGAGCAAGAGAAATTGTCGGTAAACCGAGGTGTAAGCGCGACGCGCAAAACTGTAGGTCAGCGGGGTGGTCATGCCGGAATAGCTTTCGATGATGTTGGAATTGTCCCAGATCGCAAGTTCGCCAGAATCGTGGGTGGCTGAAGATACGGGAACGGCTCGAGATGGAATGGTGGTGATGGGACGAGATTGTAGGAGGAACAATTGGGAACCCTCGAAGGCGAATTCGATGTCCTGAGGGCAGCCGAAATGTGCCTCGCAACGTGTGGCGAGTTCTGCGACTTCGAGCGCTTGGGATTCGTTGAGCGTGCCGCCTTCTGGTGTCGCCATGATTTGCACCTTCTGATTTGCAACTCGATAGGTATCGCCGTCACGCTGACCATTGACCAGTGATTCACCCAATCCCGGCACTGCCGCAATGACCGTGACAGGCTCGCCCGTGACTGGATCGGCACTGAAGGCCACGCCCGCCGAAGTTGCACTGACCATGCGTTGAATCAGCACCGCCGGAGCACCACCCGCCTCGAGTTTCATCGTGCGTCGGTACTCGAGCAGTCGTTCTGAAAACGCGGAGCGCCAAACCTCGAGCACCGCCTCTGGCACATCCTTTGCGGCGACGTTCAGGCGCGACTCGAGTTGACCCGCAAACGAATGTTGAGCCCCGTCCTCGTCGCTGGCACTCGAACGAACCGCGAGCAGGCACCCATCCGGGCAAAGTTCGGAAATGGCCTGCTCGAGTGCGGCCCGGACTTTCTCGCTGATTTTGAAACGGCCCGGATTGCTGATTGTGCCGACGCTGACCTCGAATGCCTCTGGGCTCAGGGCGAACCAAGCCGGAATCTTTGCGATACCCTCGAGTGCCGCAAGCGCCCGGACTTTGCCACCGAACTTCTGATCCTGAGCCTCGAGTCCCTTGGCAATCAAACTCATGTCAGACCCCGCAGGGCCAAGGATGCGAAGACGATCAACACCCACAGCACCGAGACCGGCTCGAACCATTTCGCAAGTGACCTCGAGTGGTCCGCCTGGAACCTCAAACCCAGCCACAGGCTCGAGGCTCCAAGTGCGCCCAAGCCGATCACGCTCAGCCAACCGAAACTCGAGATCAAGGTCAGGGTTGCAGCGATTGCGCCAGCCAACAACCAAGCGGCGACGGCGCGATGGATGCCCCAGCTTGCCGAGTATGTGTCCACACCGGGTTCCTCGTCTTCGGGGGCGCGAATCTTGCGGCCAAGCTCGAGCATGATTCCGGCAGCGGTGGCGGTCAGCGCCAACCAGATTACCGCAGCAGGCATGGTGTCCGTCCAGACCCAGGCGCTCGCTTGCACTTGAATCAAACCGGTGATCGGCGCGTGCGAAAGCATGTAGATCAAGGGTCGGGACTTCAACCAGTCCGGCACAAAAAACTCGAGTGCCATCAATGCCATGAACGCCCAGCAGACGATCAACGGAATCACGGCCCGAGGGGCGAAGATGAAAGTCACGAACAATTGCAAGCCCGCCATCAACCAACCGGCCCACGCCAAATCTTCGAGCCGCAGCACGCCACGTGGGACGGGCCGGTACGGACGAAACCTCGAGTCAGCCTCAAAATCCTTAAATTCGTCCAAGACCCGCAGCAAGAAAAACGATCCGAGCGCCACCAAGCTCGAGCCAAACCACGGGACGAGCGAAGGCCAACGCGCCTCGTTTTGCAACCCAAGGGTGAAGGCGAGTGCACACAGACACGTGACCAGCACCAATGGGGTGTGACGAGTGAGCGGAAAACGTTCCTGTTGGTACACCAACCAGCGTCTGGTCATTGCCCTCAAGCCTAGCCGAAATCCTCGAGATTCAAGGTTCTTTGGGCACGAAAGCATTCAGGACAGCATTTTAAGCGCTGAGCTTCGCCCAACGTTCCGGCACGACACGCTCGAGGAACGCCACGATGTCCTGTGTGCTTGAGCCGGGGGTGAAAACCCCGTTCACGCCCAACGCCTCGAGTTTGGGAATGTCCTCGTCTGGAATGATCCCGCCACCGAACAGCATGATGTCGCCCGCATTGCGCTCCTCGAGCAGGCTTCGCACCTCGCGGAAGTAATGCATGTGCGCCCCAGACAGGACCGAGAGGCCAATCGCGTCCACATCCTCTTGCACGGCAGCGTTGACGATCATCTCGGCGGTTTGGCGCAGTCCGGTGTAAATCACCTCGATGCCCGCGTCACGCAGGGCTCGAGCGATGACTTTTGCGCCCCGGTCATGCCCGTCCAGGCCGGGTTTGGCGATCAAAACGCGGATCTTGCGGTTGTTCATGGCCACAGCTTATCAAACGTTACGGCTTATCAGACGTTTTTGGCCCGTGGCGTGCTTAAACCGTGGCTCGAGTTCACGGTATGGCTGGACTTGTCAGGCCCCACCTATTTGGGGGAGAATCGGCGGCGATGTCTCGAGTCTGGATTCTGATCGCCGTTTTGCTCGCCTCCGCTGTGGTCGGCGGGGTCGTCTGGTCCCGTTCCGCGCCGATAGCACCAACGGTGGTGACGCTCGAGGCGAGCCCATCGGGTCAGGTCATTGCACCACCCGATGCCAAGCCCGTTTCGGAGGCGAATGTCTCAGGTTCGACTGCCCCGGAGCCAAGCTCGAGCACGATTCAAGAGGTCACGCTCTTGCCAACAAGCCAGCCCAGTGTAAATATTGATCAATCCGAGTCCCAACCTGAAATCCAACAGTCGGAGGTCAACCCGGTCGAGGCTTGCGCCACACCTCCAGAATCGCTCGAGGTTGCCGCGCCAACACAACCGAAGATTTTCACGGGCCGGGTCGGATTGTACGTCGCCCGTTTCCCGAAAGGCTCAAGCGAGTTTGTGCCAGATCGGGTGATTCAAGTCAACCCAGAATGGCAATTTCCGTTGGCAAGCAACTTCAAAACCGCCGTCATGCTCGAGGTCATGCGTGAATTGCAGGCGGGCAATGTCAAGCCAAACGAGAAGTTCGTGGTCACACGGGCGAACCAATCGCTCGGCGATTTCCCGTTCGACAACACGCCGGTTCTCGAGCTTGGCCGCCGCATGATTGAATGGTCGGACAACACCGCCACCGACATCCTCTTCCGTCGCGTCGGGCTCGAGAAACTGCAACCGCTCGTGGACCGCCTGAATTTGTGCAACACGCGATTGCAATTGCCGACCAAAACCTGGTGGGTGGCCCAGGCCGGATTTGGTGGGCCGGACTTCCCGAAGTACGCCCTGCGCAATGCCTCGAGAACCTTCGCCGAGGCCGATTTCGCAACCCGACTCGAGATCGCCAAACGCCTGGATGGATACGCACAGAAGGTTGCGCCGGACCGCTTGAACGCCGCCGTGGAAACCTACTTCGCCGGTCGCAACGGTGGACGCGAGGCGATGGGTGAAATCGACCGCAACCTGCAAAACGCCAGCACGCCGCACGAATGGGCCAGGTTCTTGTTCGCCGCGTTTGCGCAGAACAACCTCAAGCCGAAATGGAATCAGAAATTCCGCGAGATCATGTCGCACGGCAAAGGCCGGTACTACCTCAAGGTTCCGTTGACCTACTACGGCGGCAAGAGCGGCAACACGGCCCGAGTCCTGACCTACTCCGGCTACCTCGAGACGAAAGCCGGTGATCGCCTGATTTATGCCTACATGAACGACTCGAGCGAGGAGATCGCCACGCGGGACCAAACGCCGCAGGCATTCTTCTGGATCAATGCGGCATTGCGTAAATTGATGCGACCCGAGGATTTAAAACCCGCCGTAAAGCC
>JANOWZ010000376.1:0-4308 GCA_031418155.1 Deinococcales bacterium | reverse complement strand
TCCATGTTCGCAATCGGTCGCGCACCCACGGCCAAAATGTCGCGCACCACGCCACCGACCCCAGTGTTCGCGCCACCGAAAGGCTCGAGGGCGCTCGGGTGGTTGTGCGTTTCGACTTTTATGGCGATGTCAAACTCCTTGTCGAATTCGATGATGCCCGCGTTGTCAATGAACGCCGAACGCACCCAGGGTTTGTTGATCTGGTTCGTGGCTGCCATCAGGTACGTTTTCAACATGCCTTGAACGCTCGAGCCGTCCGGGGTGGAAATCACGGCCCTGAACGTCTTGTGAACGCAGTGTTCGCTCCAAGTTTGCGCGATCATCTCGAGTTCAATGTCGCTCGCATCTCGAGATTCGGAAACGTAATAAGCGCGAATCGCTTGCATCTCTGCGAGGTCCAAGGCGAGCCGTCGTTCACGCGAAATCTCGAGCAGGCGCGAATCATCGGCATCACGAATCGCAATCATTTCCATTTGATCGCCAGTGTCGGCGACTTCCGCAATCACAAACGGAGCCGTGATGCTCGAGTTGAGGGTGAAGCGTTGCACGACGGGATTGGAAAATTCTTCACCTGCGAGTTTGGTCAACGCCTCGAGACCAATCTGTTCAGCGGGTTGCACACGCTCGCCGGTTGCGGCCTGCATAAGGGTTTGAATCTCGAGCAGTTTGGCGGCACGCAACAGGTTCTCGGCTGCGGAATCGGTCACACCTGGAAGAAACGTAATCTCGACAAAATCACCCGCAGGATACGCGCTCGAGTCGATGCTGAATTGTTCTGTGACCGGATCGGCCAGGACCTCTCGAGCGAGTTTTTCAACCTGAGAATGCTCGAGGTTTTCGCCCTCCAGAAAGTACAAACGTGAACGCAAATCGGCTTCACTCGAGATTTCTTTGGGCCAGACATCAACGCGGAATGTGGACATGGATAACTCCTCAAGCACGGCTCGCAGGCCGAGATTATTGGGACAGTGACTTCAGGGCGCGACGAACTCCCTCAATAATCAACTGATGTTCAACCGAATGCAGCCGGGCCTCAAACAAATCGAGCGTATCATTCTCGAGGAATTCGATCTCACGTGAAATGATGACCTCACCGGCATCGACTTCGGGTATTACCCAATGGATCATTGCGCCGGTTCGCTCGAGGCCCGTATTTTTGTGCGCATCCCAAGCTCGGGCGATCGAATGTAAGCCGTCAAATTCACCGGGAAGGGCCGGGTGCAAATTGATCACGCGGCGCGGAAAACGCTCGAGAAAGGACGGACTGAGGATGTGCATCCACCCGGCCTGCACGATCAAATCTGCTTGGAACTTCTCAAGGCTCGAGGCGAGATCGGCATCGTATTCTTCTCGAGATCGTCCAGCATCCCGGTATGACTTGAGCGGTACATACAAGGTCTCGAGCTTCGCGTTTTTCGCACGTTCAAGGCCATACGCATCTTTTCGATTCGAGACAACCAAACAAATTTCCGCCTCGAGCACGCCCACATTGATGGCATCAATCAAGGCTTGCAGGTTGGTGCCACCACCGGAGATCAGAACAACAATTCGGGGTTTCACTCGAGCACCACCGCATCACCGGCACGAACGCGAATCTCACCGGCAGCAAAAACGTGACCCGGAAGAATCTCGAGCGCCTGCAAGAGTTGATCTTGAGGAATGACCGCGACCATGCCAGCGCCCATGTTCAAGGCATGAAAGGCATCACGTTCACTGATCTGACCTTGCTCGAGAATCAAGTTAAAGATAGCTGGAACGGGCCACGATCCTCGAGAAAAAATCGCACTTAAATCTTCTGGCAAAACTCGAGGCACGTTGTCCCACAAGCCACCACCCGTGATGTGCGCAAGGGCACGAATTTCGATGCCAGTGTTTTGCAATTTCGTGACCGGCCCGAGGTAACTGGTGTGCGTTTCAAGCAGCGCGTGGCTGATGCTCACACCATTCAGGTCGGTTCGAGCCTCGATCCAATCCAAATGCTCGAGCGTTTTGCGTGCGAGCGAGTAGCCGTTTGTGTGCAGTCCGTTCGATGGGAATACAAGAAGCGCATCGCCAACCTGAACTTTTGAACCGTCAATGATCTTGTCTCTCTCGAGCACACCGACGATGGTTCCGGCGACATCCAACTCGCCAGCGTGATACACACCCGGCATCTCGGCGGTTTCGCCACCGAGAATCACGCAGTTCGCGGTTCGACATGCGCCCGCCATACTCGAGACGATTGCGGCAACGACTTCCGCTTCGAGTTTGCTGGCAGCGATGTAATCCATGAAAAACAGTGGTCGCGCCCCTTGGCAGAGGATGTCATTGATGCCGTGGTTCACAATGTCCGCGCCAATCCCATCCCAGCGGTTGAATTGCGCCGCGATTTTGGTTTTTGTGCCGACTCCATCGGTTGAGGCAACCAACACCGGAGCATTCATGCCGCGTAAACTCGAGACATCAATGATGCCACTGAACGCGCCAACACCCGCAATCACTCGAGCATCGTGCGTGGATTTTACGGCGGTTTTCATCAGGTCCACCGCACGGGTGGCCTCTGAGATGTTCACTCCTGATTTGGCGTAAGCATCGGTCATGCTGGTTCTCCTACGCTCGAGCGTCCAATATCACGTCGGTATTGCATTCCCTCAAATTGGATTCTCGAGATGCCCAGATAAGCAAGTTCCAATGCGAGCTCGAGCGTCGGTCCGGTCGCAATGATGTTCAAGACCCGTCCGCCATTCGTCACAGTTTGACCGGCCTCGAGTTTCGTCGCAGCATGAAATGCGATCACGCCGTCTGGCAGATTTTCGAGGCCATGAATCGGAATGCCTTTGGGGTACGATCCTGGATAACCGGGCGAGGCGAGCACCACCGTCGCACAAGATTCTGCTGTCCATTGAATCTCGAGTTTGCTCAAATCACCATCCGCGCAAGCCTCGAGCACTTCGAGTAAATCCGTCTCGAGAAGTGGCATTAAGATTTGCGCTTCGGGATCGCCGAAACGGGCGTTGAATTCGATCACGTTGATGCCATTGGGCGTGAGCATCAGGCCAAGGTACAGCACTCCGCGATACGGCGTGCCACGTTCTTTCATGCCGTGAATTACGGGTCTGAAGACACGCTCGAGTATTTCCTCAAGCAACGCTTTCGTCACGCCTGGAACTGGAGCATACGCGCCCATACCGCCCGTGTTCGGACCACGATCACCGTCAAAGATGCGCTTGTGATCTCGAGCGGTTGGTGCGAGTTGAATGTGCGTTCCATCGGTGAAGGCGAAGATACTCAGTTCGGGGCCAGACAATCTTTCTTCGACAAGAACTCGAACGCCCGCACTGCCGAATTCTCCATCAAACATTCGCTCGAGGGCGGCGATGGCTTCGGCCTGGTCATCACAAACGATCACGCCTTTGCCGAGTGCGAGACCATCGGCTTTAACGACGAATCCGGGGCTCGAGAATGGTTTGGATTTGACGAACCTGATGGCCGGCTCGAGATTCTCGAAACTTTCGAAACTCGCGGTTGGAACGCCCAAATCTCGCATCAGAGTTTTGGCAAACGATTTACTCCACTCGAGTTTGGCAGCCTCTCGCGTCGGGCCGAACACGCGCAAATCAGCCTCAAGAAACGCATCAACAATTCCAGCCGCGAGCGGATCGTCCGGGCCAATCACCGTGAAATAAACTTGCTGCTCGAGCGCGAACTTCACGACTGCTTGAACATCCAGACTCGAGATTTCTGCGGGCAGTTTCAGGATTTCCTTCACCCGTGAATCTTGCTCGAGTTTCCAGCGCAGCGCGTGCTCACGTCCACCGTTGCCGACGACCAAAACCTTCATCCGAGCGAACCTTCAAACAGCATCTTGTCGCGCTTGTCGGTGAACAACCATTCGGGAATGTTGATCGGGTAAACGCCGCTAAAACACGCATTGCAATGACCGGCATTCTCTTCGGCGCTTTCCGAAATCGCGGTGTGCATCCCGTCAATCGAAAGGTACGCGAGGCTGTCCGCACCGATGTGTGCCCGGATTTCCTCGAGTGTTTTGTTGTGCGCAATCAATTGTTTGTAGGTCGCCATGTCCACGCCCATGAAGCAAGGGTGTTTGATCATCGGGCTGGCGACGCGCACGTGAACCTCTTTGGCTCCGGCAGCACGCACGAGTTGCACGAGCGGCCCGCTGGTCGTGCCGCGCACAATCGAGTCATCCACCAGCACGACCCGTTTGCCCTCGAGATTCGCTGAGAGCGGATTGTATTTGAGTTGCATACCGATCTCGCGCAGACTTTGATCGGGTTGAATGAACGTCCGTCCGATGTAGCGGTTTTT
>JANOWZ010000375.1:0-11886 GCA_031418155.1 Deinococcales bacterium | reverse complement strand
GATTCATCATTTTGGGATTGTTGGCGTTTACGTTGGCATTTTGGGAGGCGACCCTGCCCGTTAGGTGCATGTTCAGGGTCAAGAAGCGCTCGAGACGGTGGTGGATTGGGCGTTGCTGGATTGGGGTTTGGTGGCTTGCGTTGCGGCGGATGAGTTGGTGCCTGAGATTCAGGCGTTGGATGCTCAGCGAACGTTGGATCGGTTGAGACCGATTTTGGAGGCTCGAGGAAGTACGTGCTAGACAGTGTTTCCAACTTGGTGCAACTTCTCAGTTAACGGTCCGAGCCGTAACGGTTCGGTGACAACTTCTCGGGCAAAATTGTCTCATGAAAGCGATCGTGGCGTTTTTCATCTCGATGTTCAGCATGCTGGGCATTTACACCGACAAATACGATCAGGCCCAAGCCGCGTACCGCAACGGTGATTTCGCGCAGGCCGAAGCGATCCTCGAGCCTTTGGTGCGTGAGGGACGCGACGATGCCTCGATCCTGATGGCGTACACCTACCTGCAACTCGGCAAACTTGAGGAAAGTGAAGAGTTGTTCAAGGACAAGTACGCCAGACAAATCGGTGGCGCGGACATTCCGTTTGGGCTGGCCCTGGTGGCTCGGGCGCGACAGGATTTCGCCGAGGCCAAAAAGTACGGGCTCGAGGCGGCCACCAAGGACCGACCGGATGTCAAAGAATTCCTGGATCGATTGCCGAAACCACAGACGGTCGTTGCACGCGATTTTTTTGCTCGGCCCGCCAAGACCGACTCGCCCTTTAGCGCGAGCAAAGGGTTCCTGCGCAACTCCGTTGGCCAGCCGATCATCGTGCGCGGCATCAACATGGGCGTGGCGCTGCCCGGAAAGTACCCGTCCGAATTTCCGCTCGAGGAGAAAACGTACCAGGATTGGTTTGACCTGATCGGCAAGATGAACGCGAACGTGGTGCGGTTGTACACGATCCTGCCACCGACGTTTTACACCGCCCTGCGTGCGTATAACCTTGGGCACCCGAGCAAACCGCTGTACGTGATTCATGGTGTCTGGACGGAGTTGCCCGAAGAGACCGGTTTTGAAGATTACCGTGGCGGTTTCACCGATCAATTCCTGACCGAAGCCAAGCGTGTGGTTCACGTGGTTCACGGTCGTTTGGACTTGCCCGCCAAACCCGGTCACGCTCGAGGTTCGTACACGGCGGATGTCAGCCCATGGGTGCTGGCCTACGTGATTGGCCGCGAGTGGGAACCGTACTCGGTGGCGGCGTATGACGAGAAGCTGGATGCGCCAAAATCCTTCAAAGGCAAATACCTCGAGACGCTGGGCGATTCCCGGTTCGAGGCGTGGCTGGCGAACGTCATGGATTCAATGATCGCCTTTGAGATGGACGAGTACAACGCGCAACGTCCGATGGCCTTCACGAACTGGCCGACCACCGACCCGATGAAGCACGTCAGTGAAGCGACCAAAGCCGAAGAGAACGCCCTGCGCGTCAAGCGTGGCGAACCGGTGGACAAGGCCAAAATCAACGAGTACGACAACGATGGCGCTGGTATCGACCCAACCCTGATTCGGGCGACCGAGGCATACCGGGCGGGCACGTTCGCGTCGTACCACGCCTACCCGTACTATCCAGATTTCATGAACCTCGATCCCGAGTACAACAAGGCAGTTGGGCCATTCGGGCGCTCGAATTATTACGGGTACTTGCGGCACCTCAAAAAGCATCACGGTGAGATGCCAGTCCTGATCTCCGAGGTCGGCGTGCCGTCATCTCGAGGCAACGCGCACATTCAGGCGCAGGGCTTCAACCACGGTGGTCACTCTGAAACCGATCAGGCTGAACGCGATGTCAAAATTTACGGCGAGGTGCTCGAGTCGGGTATGGCGGGTGCGATGATGTTCGCCTGGTTGGATGAATGGTTCAAACGCAACTGGTTGTATTCCGATTTTGAGTTGCCCTACGACCGCAACCGCCTGTGGCATTCGATGATGGATGCCGAACAGAATTACGGCGTGATGGCGGCAGAACCTGCAAATCAGCCGCGTCTCGAGGCGAACCGGGAGCGTTGGCAAAACGTGCCGACCTTGAACGATGGCGCTCTGAAAATCAAGGCTCACGCGGATGCCGAATACCTGCACCTGCTGATCGAAACGCCGCTCAAACCCAGCGATAAACTCGAGTTTGCGATTGACACGCATCCGATGGGTGGCGCGAACCTGGAATGGGCCGGGCAGAACAAACCCGAGTTTCTGGGCAGCCTAAACGCGAATGCTGGCAAGCTCGAGACGCTCAAAAGTTACCGGCCTTTCAAACCGGTTGAGTTGGTCCCAGGCACACAAATCCTCGTTTACAACGGACGGGCCAAACCGGAAAACGAAAACGAGTTCGTCCCAATCATGACCGAACCGAACCGTCGCCGGATCGGGCGCGATGGCACCGTGCATCCCGGCAGGCGTTTCGACTCGGGATTGCTCACCTCAGGCAGCGATCCGGTCACTGGTCGCAACCCGATGACCGATTACCGTTGGGACTCAAGCGGCGTGCAAATTCGCATTCCGTGGACCTTGATTCTGGTGTCCGATCCCTCGAGCCGCAGCGTCTTTGACGGTTCGACCGATGCGGGTTCACGTCAGATTGCGGACATCGGCTTGAACGTGCGGGTTGGCAACCTGAACGCCAGCCCGATGCGGTTCACCTGGGCCACCTGGGAGGAGCAACCGGCGTTCGAGTTGCGGCTCAAGCCCGTCTACGGTGCGTTGCAAAAGCTCTGGGCAAGCGTCAAGTAGAAGGAATGCTCGAGGGACACGAACAGTTCCCTCGAGCATTCCTTTGTTCAGGCCCAAGCGATTGGATCGGTTAACGCGCCGAGCACCTGTTCAACCACTTTTGGCCGTCCGAGCGGGTAGAGGTGAACGCCCGCAACTTTCATCGCCCGCAGTTCACGGATGATGCCCTGAGCGCTTTCGATCCCGGCCACACGACCTCGAGCCCTCAGGTCTTCAACGAGCGAATCTGGAATCTGTGTCCACTTGCCGACCCGTCCGGCCATCTCGAGGCTGCGCACGGGCAGTACGCCGTAGAGAACCGGGATCGGTGGCGTGCCTCCGAAAACGTTCAGGAAACGCTCAACCGTTTGCGCATCAAACACTGGCTGCGTCTGCGCAAAGTGAGCACCCGCAGCGACCTTCTCGAGGAAGCGATCTTTCTCGAGTTCTAAATCTTTCGCGCAGGGATTCGCGGCGACGGCAATCGCAAAGTCGGTGCGACTCTCAAGATCACGGCCCGCTTGGGATTTGCCACCGTTCAAACTCGAGATGACTTTTGCAAGTCCGACGGCATCGACCTCAAACACGCCGGTTGCGGTCGGATGATCGCCTCGTTCCGGCGGATCGCCACGAAGCGCGAGGACGTTGCGAACTCCGAGCGCGTGAGCACCAAGCAACTCGGATTGTAGCCCGAGCACGTTCCGATCACGGCAGGTGAAATGCGCAATCACCTCGAGTCCGGTGCGTTCCTGCACCAGCATCGCGGCGACCAATGGGGTCATGCGCAAATTCGCCTGTGGACTGTCCGAGATGTTGACCGCATCGACAAAACCACGAACCGCAAGTGCCTCCTCGAGCGTCGCCGTTGGGTCCGCACCGCGCGGCGGATCGAGTTCTGCGGTGACAACAAAAACCTTGCCAAATTTATCGCACAATTTCATGCTGTACCTCGAGTTTGCCAAGCGGGAAGAAAGTTCGCCACGACTTGCGCGGCACGTTCGGCGGCGGCCTCCATGAAGTTCGTGTAGGTGTGCGCCGCATCATCGCCCGCACCATCAGAAATCACACGAATCAAAACCATCGGCACGCCATGATCGTCGGCAACTTGCAGGGCGGCTGCGCCCTCCATCTCGACGGCATCAGCATTGAAGGCTTCGCGCAACCAGGCGGCTTTGGCGGCATCCGCCAGGAAGCTGTCACCGGAAACGATCCGGCCCAACTTGGTCTGATAGCCCAACCTCTCCCCCGCCTCGAGCGCCAGTTGCGATCCTCGAGCATCGAGTTTGATGAATTGCCGACCGTCGTTCAGGGTTCCTTTGGGCGTGTGGTTGATGATCTCGAGGTCCACGTCCCATTGCGCCGCCTCGCTCGCCACGACGACCGAAAGCGTCTTCAACTCGGGCGCGAGGCTGCCAGCGACACCGACAAAAATGATCGCGTCCGGTTTGTGCTCGAGGATCACGCGGGTTGTGACGCTGGCGGCGGCAACTTTTCCGACACCGGTTCCGATCAATAGCACGTCTGGCAGCAGGCGTTGGATCGGTCCAACTTCGCTGCCCATTGCGGCAAGAATGATCGTCTTCATTTCTGGGTGCTCGAGCCTTTGGGGATTGGAATGGTTTTCTGCACGATCAACCCGGCATCCAAAACACGCTTCGCCCAAATTTTTGCGGCTGAAAGTGAATGGTCTTTCCAATTGCCGCACTCGAGTTCACTCGCACCGGGGATCGGACCGGTGTGCTCGAGGACGTGGTGAAGAACTTTCTCGAGCGATTTGAGGACTTTGGCTGGCGTGGGCCGACCGCGCAAGGTCAAGTACAGTCCCGTCCTGCAACCCATCGGTGAAAGGTCCAGAACACCGTCGAGTTCGTCACGCATGTACACGGCCATCAAATGCTCGAGCGAATGGATCGCTTTGGTCGGCAAGAATTCGACGTTCGGTTGCGAGAAGCGCAAATCAAACTTGGTGATCGGATCGCCCGATTCCGTTTCGTACTTGCCTGCGATGCGCACGTAAGGGGCGCGAACTTTGGTGTGGTCCAGATCGAACGATTCCACTTTTGCCATTTGGTTCTCCTCAGAGAATAGTTTTGAGTCATGGATTTTGAGAATGGGCTGGAGCTTTGTGACCGAACCTGACCAAACCTCAGGCCATCTTCGCGGCTTTGTCGGTATTCTCCCACGGAAACTCGGGCCGACCAAAATGACCGTAACTCGAGGTTGGTGTGTAAATCGGGCGCTCGAGGTCGAGTTCTTCGATGATGTTCAGCGGGCGTGGATCGAAGAATTCGGCAACCCGTTTTGAGATGATTTCGTCGCTGCTCGAGCCAGTTCCGAACGTGTCCACGCGCAGGCTGACCGGATACGCCTTGCCGATGGCATACGCAACCTCGACCATTGCACGTTTGGCGAGGCCCGCCGCGACCACGTTTTTCGCCATGTACCGGGCGTAATACGCCGCCGACCGGTCCACCTTCGTCGGGTCTTTGCCGGAGAACGCGCCGCCACCGTGCGGGATCGCGCCGCCATAGGTATCGACAATGATCTGGCGTCCGGTCAAACCGGTATCCGCCCCCGGCCCACCAAACACAAACGACCCGGATGGATTGATGAAATACTGCACAGCATCCCTCGAGAGGTTCGCCGGAATGAGTGGTTCAATCACGTGCTTGATCATGTCCTCACGGATTTGATCCTGCGAAACATCCTGCGCGTGCTGCGTCGAAATCACAACCGTCTCGAGCCTGGTTGGAATGCCATTTTCGTACTCGAGTGTGACCTGAGATTTCGCGTCTGGCCGCAAGTATGGAATTGTGCCATCCTTGCGCAATTCGGCCAAACGCTGCGTGATCCGGTGCGCCAAAAACAATGGCATCGGCATCAATTCCGGCGTTTCATCAATCGCATAGCCGAACATCAAACCCTGATCGCCCGCACCTCGGGCACTTTTCGGATCGCGGTCGCCGTTGCGCCACTCCCAGGAATGGTTGACACCGCTGGCAATTTCCGGCGATTGCTCGTCGATGCTGTTCAGGATGGCGATGCTGGCGGCATCAAACCCGAACGCGGGGCTGATGTAGCCAACCTGTTCGACGGCTTCTCGGGCGACGCGGCGCACATCGACGTACTCGGCTTTGCTCGAGATTTCCCCAGCGATCAGCACCAGACCTTTGGTGCAGAGCGTTTCGCAGGCGACTCGAGACTTCGGGTCTTGGGCGAGGAAGGCATCCAGGATGCTATCGCTGATGCGGTCGGCCAGTTTGTCCGGGTGGCCTTCGGTCACGGATTCGGAGGTGAACAATCGTTTGCTCATGTGCGTCCTTTGCAAAAGTGAACGCCCAACCCGAAACTTGGGTCAGGCTGAAATGAGATGGCGTGCTCGAGCCGGTACAAAGAATCCCCCCTCTGCTGGTTCGGAAGGAGGTGATGCTCGGTTCCTTCCTCATCTGCCCACGCAATGCGTGGCTGGAGTTAGCACCGTGGCACGGAAATTTCGTTCGGTTGCTGCGGTTTCACAGGGCCAGGTCCCTCCACCGCTCTGGATAAGTGCTCGGGGTTCCGAGCAAGGCGATGGTAAGAGGCCAACGCCGGGATTGTCAAGCGGGCTGAACACTCGAGCGCCTGCAAAATGGTAAAACCCTTGCATGTCCCTCAGAGTCATGGATCACCCGTTGGTGCAACACAAACTCGCCCTCATCCGCGATCAGAACACCGGCAGCAAGGATTTTCGTGAACTCGTCACCGAGGTCACGATGCTGATGGCGTTCGAGGCGATGCGCGACCTCGAGCTTGAGGAAACGACCGTGCAAACGCCGGTCAGTGAGGCCAAGGTTCACGTGTTGGCGGGTAAAAAGCTGGCGGTCGTCGGCATTCTGCGGGCTGGACTCATCATGGTCGATGGGATTTTGAAACTCGTGCCCGCCGCGAAGGTGGGGCACATCGGCACGTACCGCGATCCAGACTCGAAACTGCCGGTGCGATACTATGCGAAACTGCCCCAGGACATTCAGGACCGGCGCGTGTTCCTGGTCGATCCGATGTTGGCGACCGGTGGCAGCGCCGTCGATGCGATCAACGAACTGAAACTGGCCGGGGCGACCAACATTAAGCTGCTGAACCTGATCGCCGCTCCCGAAGGTGTCGCCAAGGTCGAAGCAGCGCACCCAGATGTCGAGATCATTGTCGCCGCGCTCGATTCGCACCTGAACGATCACGCCTACATCGTGCCGGGATTGGGCGATGCGGGCGACCGGATTTACGGCACGAAATAAGCCCGCGCAACACATTGCCAGTCGAGGGTCTGGCGAGGGTGAGGCTACAAGAAATCGCAATCAGCTTTGCAAGATCGGCGCGATTCGCTCGAGGGCCCAATCAATATCGGATTGTTCGATCACCAATGGCGGCGCGAAACGAATCACGGTGTCGTGTGTTTCCTTACAGAGCACACCAACGTTTTTGAGCGCCTCGCAGTACGGGCGGGCTCGGGTGTCCAATTCCACACCGATCAACAATCCCTTGCCGCGCACCTCACGGACCCGAGGGCTGTGCATCGCCTCGAGACCGGCACGGAAGTACGCGCCCATCTGGAGCGCCCGTTCTGGCAATTTTTCGTTCTCGAGCACGCGCAAACTGGCCCGCGCGACGGCGGCCCCGAGCGGATTGCCGCCGAAGGTGCTGCCGTGATCTCCCGGCTGAAACACATCCATGACCTGTCGGCTCGAGAGCACGGCTGAGACTGGGTACACGCCACCACCGAGCGCCTTACCGAGAATCACCACATCGGGACGAACGTTTTCGTGATCGCAGGCAAGCCATTTTCCGGTGCGACCAAGACCCGTTTGAATCTCATCGGCGACCATCAACAGGCCGTGACGGTCGCAGGCATCACGCACGGCTTGCAAGTAACCATCCGGTGGCACGACCACGCCAGCCTCGCCCTGAATCGGCTCGAACATGATTGCGGCGGTGTTCGGGGTGATCGCCGCCTCGAGCGCACTGGCCTCACCGTATGGCACCGTAACGAATCCTGGGGTGAGCGGCCCGAACAAATCCTTGTACTGACCCTCGCTCGAGAAACTCACTATCGTGGTGGTACGGCCCTGAAAGTTGCCAGCCATGACGATGATTTCGGCTTGGTTCAAAGGAATCTTCTTGCTGGTATACGCCCATTTGCGCACGAGTTTGATCGCGGTTTCGACGGCCTCCGCACCGGTGTTCATCGGTAGGACCGCCTCGAAACCAAGAATCCGGGTCAGCGATTCGTACAACGGACCGAGTTGATCGTTGAAGAAGGCTCGAGAGGTCAACGTCACTTTCGCCGCCTGCGTGACGAGTGCGTTGATGATCTCCGGGTGGCAATGGCCCTGATTCAGGGCGCTGTACGCCGAAAGGCAATCCAAATACTGTTTGCCCGTCGTATCCCAAACCCAAACGCCTTCGCCTCGGGCCAGCACAACCTCGAGCGGATGGTAATTGTGCGCCCCGAGCCGATGCTCGAGCGTGGCAAAAGGGTTGGCCATATTTGGCATATTTGTGGTTGGTTCGAGGACTTCGGGCATCTGGACTCCTAAGAATTGGTGGATGAGGTGCGCGTAAACGCATCAGCCTACCAAACCATCGGTCCCTCGAGAACCCCACGCGCAACGGTTTTGGTGCGATGATGCAGCACATGATCGACTGGTCAGAACTCGAGAATCAAATTGGTTTGGAATCCCTGCCCGCGTTTCACCGTGCGTTCCTGGTGTCCAGGGGCGTTGATGTGACCGGCATGATGTTGCGCCGCGTGCAACAGACGGTGGAACGCGAAATCAACAAGCTCGTGCTCGAGGGTCGCGCAAGACGTGATGACACCCGAATCTGGATCGATCCGGGTGCTTTGACTGGGCTCGAGTTGAATGACGGTCGAAGCTTGCAGTCTTTAATCGAGCAGTTGCCCCGGCAGCCGTAACCGACCGGCCCGCCATGCGAGCACAAGTGCGCCCGCACCCCAGGCCCCACCGATCAGGCATTCGATCAACACGAGCGGAAACCACGCACTCGAGGCCACGAACGGCACGAGGCCCAGACTTGCCTCGAGCCACGGTGATGATGCCCAACGTGCGGTCTCACGGATCACACGGCCAAGCTCGAGCAGTGCGAACGAAAATCCGAGCGTGACCAGCGAAGCGAACAGGCTCAAGGTCAACGCGGCCAGTGGTGCGAGCGGTGTCAGGGCGAGCAACGCGGTAAACGCGAACAGCGCAATCAGCAATCCCGCACCGATCCCGAAAGCTTGGCTCGAGGTGTCGGCAAAAGATTCGAGTCGGTCTTCAAAAACGTGCCGTGCGAAGGCCAGCCCGAACGTCAGCACGACAACCATACTCAAGAGCAACCAACGTGGTTCGCTTGAACGCACAATGTTCTCGAGGCTGCGCAGGGCGTTCGCGGCGGACAGGAGCGGCAGGGTCGTGCTGCCCAAATCCGGCACCGCTTGCGTGCCAATGCTGGCCTGAAATTGCGCCACACTCGGGCCGAGTTGTGCCACGAAAACGGCCCCAAGCACACCCATACCCGCGAAAGTGCTCGAGGCTTTCAGGCGGGCGCTTCCAGCGAGCAGCACGAAGGCCCCAGCAGCGAGCAGCGTGACCGTCAAGGCCGGTGTCAGGCTGCCCAGACCCTCGAGCAGTGATCGGGCCAAATCTGGGGTGCTCGGCACGAGCAGCGCGAACGCGGCGAGCAACAGGGCCAGCAGCACCGAGGCGAGAAAGTACAACGGTGTCAGGTTGGAGTCTCGAGGCTCTGATGCGATCAGGCCGTGTTGGTAAATGGATGGCGATGCTTGAACCAATGGTGGCAAAACAGGTTGCACCGCAAGCGAAATTTTTGCTGCGATGCCCGCCGCGAAACCCGCCGGAACACTCGGGCGCGACAAGCTGCGAACCGCTTGCTCGAGCGCGACGGCCTGATCGGATTCGTTCTGTTTTTGCTCATCATGCTCGAGTGAAATCTTGGTGGCGATGTGCGCCGCGAAACCTTCAGGCGCTCGCAGTTTCGGCAGGGTCGCCAGTCCTACCCTCACACTGGCCATTTCGAGGCTTACGGGCGCAACCTCTGGAAGCAACCCGGCAATGCGGCGCGACAAATTCAGGGCCAAGCCTGGGGGAGCGTGCTCTCGCGGCAAGCTGCGCAATTCTCGAATGATAAACTCGAGGTTGGAGGCGGCCCTCAACACGTCAGGCTCGAGGCGCAATGATTCCCAAGCTGGAATTTCGTGTGCTTCCAATTCGTTCTCGAGCGCACGGTGCAGCAACTCAGGATGGTTGAGTTCAGGATTGAATTGCTCGAGACTCATTCGACCATCACCCCAGTTCCATTGCCTGTCTGAGAACCAAGCACTTCGGCCAGGGCTTCCTTGCCACGGAAAACACGGCTTTTGGCCGTACCGACCGCCACGCCCTGAATCGCCGCGATCTCCTCGTAAGACAAATCATCCATGAAACGCAACACGAGCGCCGAACGGTACTCCTCGGGAACCTGCAAGAGTGCCGCCCGGATGCGTTCGGAAGTCTGGTTGTCCTCCGCCCTCGAGAGTGGGCTCTGCCGTGATTCTGCAACCTCGAAACCAGTTTCGGAGGCGGCCTCGATGCTGAATTGCGGGTGGTACTTGCGGCGGTGCTTTTCGATCTGGACGTTGCGGGCAATCGCGTACAGCCACGGCAAAAATTCCTCGCCGCTGCGGAAGGTTTTGATGCCGCGCCACGCCCGCATGAAGCACTCCTGGGTCAAATCGAGCGCATCCTCGTAATGGCCTTCGAGGTGGTACAGGTAATTCAGGATGCGATCCTGATGCTCGAGGATCACCAGTTCCCAAGTGTACTGATCGCCGGATTTCAGTAATTCGATGCAGGCTGCATTCATCTCGAGGGACATTACGCGACCTCCAACGGAAAGGTTCCAGGGCGAAAAACAGAGGAAAGATCAAAGAGAAAAGAGGAAAGGAAGGGCAAATTCGAGCTTGTGGGTGTTACTTTCATCTTTCAACTTTTCTCTTCTGTTACTTCAGTTGGTCCGGGTTCAGCCCCAGCAAATCCGCTGGCACGAACAGCCCATCTTTGCGGATCAGTTCGTCATCGAAATAAATTTCGCCACCGCCGTACTCGGGCGTTTGAATCAGCACAATGTCCCAATGAACGGTGCTGCGGTTGCCATTGTCGGCTGGGCCTTCATAGGCTTGACCGGGCGTGAAGTGCAGGCTGCCCGCGATTTTCTCGTCAAACAGGGTGTCCATCATCGGTGTGGTGATGTACGGGTTGAAGCCAATCGCAAACTCACCGACAAAACGTGCACCCCCGTCGGAGTCCAGGATTTCATTCAGGCGTTTGCTGTCGCTGCTGGTGGCGTTCACGACCTTGCCATCCTTGAACTCGAGCCGGATGTTCTCGAACTTCGAGCCTTGATACACGGAGGGTGTGTTGTACGAGATCACTCCGTTCACGCTGTCCTTGACTGGCGCGGTGAAGCATTCGCCATCGGGGATGTTGCGTTCACCGCTGCAAATGACCGCTCCCATGCCTTGCAAGGAAAACTCGAGGTGCGTGTCTTTGCCAGTGATGCGCACGCGGTTCGCGGCATTCATTCGGTCTCGCAATGGGATTTGGGCGCGGTCCATCTTGGCGTAATCGAGGGTACAAACGTTGAAGTAAAACCCTTCAAACGCCTCGGTGCTCATGCCGGCCGATTGCGCGAAGGCGGGGCTCGGGTAACGCATGACGACCCATTTGGTCTTGTTGACGCGGTGGCGATGGACACTGCCCCAAATGTGCTTCTGGTAGTGCGCCATGCGCTCCTGCGACACGTCCGAATGCTCGAGGGCGTTCAACGATCCGCGAATGCCGATGTAGGCATCCATCTGTTCCATGCGCCTCAATTCCCAACTGGCCCAGCGTTCCATCATTTCTTCGCTGGCGTTCTGGTAGAGCTTGCGCAAGATTCGGGTGTTTTTCGTCTCGACAAATGGAATGCCGCCCGCTTCGATGGTGCGGTCGATCAAGGCGGTGATCAATTGCTCGGGCACGTCGAAGGTTTCGATCAGGACCCGTTCACCGGCTTGGAGTTTGGTGGAGTGGGAGATCAGGACATCGGCCAATTTCAGGAT
>JANOWZ010000374.1:0-2482 GCA_031418155.1 Deinococcales bacterium | reverse complement strand
TTGACCAGTCAGCACTGGCAACACAGCCTTCAACGCCTGGGGCAAAACGACCAACATCAGTGTTTGCGTACCGGTCAAACCGATGGCTCGAGCCGCTTCGACTTGACCTTTGGGCAGGCTTTGCAATCCACCACGAACGTTCTCGGCCAAATATGCGGCGGAGAAAATCGTGATGCCAACCATTGCCCGCAGGACTGGATCAATGTTGGAACCGCCCAGCAAGAGCGGCACGAACAGTTGCGCGATGAACAGAACAACCACGAGCGGAGTGCCACGAACGGCCTCGATGAAGGCGGTGCAAATGCCGCTGATGATTGGGTAATCGCTGGTGCGTCCAATTGCCAGCAGCACGCCAATCGGGAACGAGGCGACGATGCCGACAACTGAAAGGAGCAGCGTCAGCAGCAATCCGCCAATTGCTTTGGTCGGCACGCCACCTGAACCGAAATCGAGGCTCAGCGTCAGCAGCGCGAGGATAAACAGGACAACCCAAATAATAGTCATGGCTCGACTCGAAATGGCAGCAGCGACCCGAGCAGTGAAGAATCCGACAAACAGGGCAACAACGCTGAGTGGCACGAGCAGGCCGCTTTGGAACCCAATATTGGTGGCGGCGAAATAAATCGCAGTCAGGATGGCAACCACGAACGGCCAAGCTGGAATGCCAGCAGGTTTGAACAGCGCGAGGTTCCTCGAGATCGTTCCCCACTGCACGCCAGCCGTCAGCGAGACGAGTCCGAGTAGCGTCCAAACGCGCCACATTTGTTCGGCTGGGAATGGTCCGACCATCAGGATGCGGAAGTTTGCGGGAATCACCGGCCATTGCGCTTTGGTGAACGCCCAGATGGTGAAACTCGAGAGCACCCAAACTACCAATGCTGCCGTCACGATGGTCAGGATCGTATTACCCAGGCTCGAGAACAAATTTTCTTGCACCCATCGTTGCCATGATGGTGGCGCGGTTTTACCTTTTCCGACGGAGGCGAGCGCCATCTAAAACCTCCTCAGATCGACTCGAGAAATGGCGTTCATCGTGTCACCAGTTTCGTGCTGGTGTTGTACCAGTTGACCAGGCCGGCAATGGTCAATGACATCATCAGGTACATTGCTCCGGCGATGACGAAGACTTGAACGTTTTGACCAGAAATATTACCGGACGAATACAAGACGCTCAGCAGGTCACTCAGGCCAATGTAAACGGCGAGGCTCGAGTTTTTCATCAGGTTCAAATATTGATTCCCGAGCGGTGGGATCATCACGCGCAGGGCTTGCGGCAAGACGACCAACTCGAGCGTTTGCGCATAGGTCAATCCGATGGCTCGAGAGGCTTCCCATTGGCCCTTGGCGACTGAGGTGATGCCTGCCCGGACGATCTCGGCGATGAAGGCACTGGTGTAGACGACCAGGCCGATCAGCAGGGCAAAGAATTCTGGTGAGAGAAGAAGCCCGCCTCGAGGTCCAAAATTGGTGCGGGTTGGCACACTCGGCTCGAGCGGTTGACCGAGCGCGAAGTACGCGGTGGTGACGACGATGGCCCAAGCGATCACGCCGTACCAACCGGCAGGATTGACAACGCCTGTTCGGTTGCGAACTCGAGTGAACCAGGCGAAGACGGCAACGCCGACTCCGAAGGCGATCAGCCAGACCGGAAAGAAATTTGTGGCCCCGTCGCGTTGGACCATCCACGGGATCGACAAGCCTTTGAAGATCACGATTGGTCCAAACACGAAAACGTTTTTGAACAACGGCAGGATCAGGATGAAGTACCAAACGATCAGTTGCACCAGTACCGGAATGTTACGGATGATCTCGACGAACACTAACGCAACCCTCGAGACGAGCCAATTGCTCGAGAGTCTGGCAATACCGACGATCAGCCCGAGCAGCGTGGCGAGGACGACTCCGATGATGCTGACGCGCAACGTGTTGTACAACCCGACCATGATCACTTTGATGTAGTTGTCTTCGCCGCCGCTCGAGTACGGCACGCCGAATGCGGTGCCTTCAGAAACTTGGAAGCTGGTCGCTTGCGTCAGAAAGCCGAACGAGAAACTCAGGCCATTTTTCTTCAGGCCGGTTTGAATGTTGTTGCCGATGATCACAACGAACAAAATCACCAGCAGCAAGAACGCGATTTGCGCGGCAACCGCCAAGCGTTTGACATCCCGATACCAGGGCACGTGGGCGTTGGGGTTCTCGAGAATCATGGACCTCCTGTCTGATCTGGTTTACGCAAAAGCGCCGATGGCATTGATGGCCGTCGGCGCTCGGGTTTCTGCAAGGTTTGTTTAGCGGAAGGGCGGGCTGTACAACAGTCCGCCGACTTCGTAATTCGCGTTCAGGCGGCGCGGGATGTTCAGTTTGGTCTTCGGGCCGAGGTTGCGGTTGTAAAACTCGCCGTAATTGCCAACGGCTTGGATCCCGTCGGCGGCGAAGTCTGGGTTCAGACCCAAGCCCTTGCCGGAGTTGCCCTCGAGCCCAA
>JANOWZ010000373.1:0-10783 GCA_031418155.1 Deinococcales bacterium | reverse complement strand
TCGCACGGCAATGGTCGCCCTGAATTCTTCATCCCGTTTTCGCTGGCCTTGATCTCCTTTGCGGTCTTTGGCAGGGCGAGGCAGATCCGGCATTGAGCAAATTCCACTGCGGCATCGAACTCGAGGAAAACGGAAATCGTTCAGTACCCGACAGTCTCAACGTGAATCCCAGAAATTGCGTCCAGTAAAGGCTTCGCGAATCCATCAAGCACCTCCTCAGCCTGACAGAACGCTCGAGTCAACAACGACAGCCTCAACCCGAACCGAGCCCGTACCAATCGCTCATACTTGTTACGCTGAATCGACCTTTGACTCCCAATCAGCACGCGCCACACATACACAATCACCAGCAAGCACACCAGTCGATCCAACCGGTCATGCAGCATCATGTGCGTATCTTCTTGACCCTAATCATGCGCCTGACGGGCAGGTTCGCTGGAGGGGTTGATTTTTTTGAATTTGATGTGTTCCGACAACGTAGAACTTAGTCAAGCCCATTGCCGTCTTTGTGTTCACGATTTGCATGAACATTGCGCCTCGAGAGGGTATGGCTTCTCAGCGCGATGGCGAGCGCGGCGACGATCAGAACCGTTGCGACTGCGAATGTGATCCGCATACCGTTGGCAACGGCCTCGGGATGCGCCGTGTTGATGTCGGTTGTTGCTGATGCGAGTGCGAAGACTGCGCCCATTACGGATGCCCCAGTGATGAGTCCAAGATTGCGCGAAAGGTTGAGCAGGCCGGAAATAACACCCCGCTGGTCGGGGTGAATATCCATCATGACGGCGGTGTTGTTGGCCGTCTGGAACAGCGCGTAACCCACGGTGATGACCACGATTGGGGCGATGTAACCGAGGATGCCGAGCGTCGCTGGGATCACGGACAGCAGCAAGGCACCGACTGCGATCCCGATGAGTCCAAAGAGGGTCAACCGTGGTGCGCCAATTCGGTCCGCAATGCGACCGGCTGGCACTCCGGTCAGCGCGGCGGCAAGCGGACCAACCGACAAGACGAGTCCAACGCCAGCAGGCTCGAGTCCGAGCGCTCGAGAGAGGTAAAACGGTCCGACCACCAGTGTCGCCATCATCACCGTCGAGACGAGTGTGCTCATGGCGAGGCTTGCACTGAGCACTGGATCGCGGAACATCGCCAATCGGATCAAAGGCGAGGTAGCTTTCGTCTCAGCGATTGTGAACAGACCGATTCCAATGACGGCAGCCAAGAGCAGGGCCAGGTTGAACGGACCGAAACTGCCGCGCCCAATCGTCATGGCGAGCGCGTAAGCCGCGAGTGTCAGCGCCAGCAGCAGCGTGCCCATTGTGTCGAAGGTGCGCCGATCCGACTTTAGTGCCAGACGATCAACCGGCAGGTAGCGATGGGCGAGCAGGAACGTGAGGGTGCCCAACGGTACGTTGACGAGAAAGATCGCCCGCCAACCGAGTCCGGCGATCAGAACGCCGCCGAGCGATGGACCGAGCGCAGTGCCAATCGCGGACATCGTTCCGAGCAATCCCATGGCACTCCCGGTCTGTTCCTTCGGAACTGCTTGGGCAATAAACGCCATGGAAAGGGCCATCATGATCGCCGCCCCGAGACCCTGCAATCCTCGAGCAGCAATCAGCAGCCAGAGCGTCGGCGCAACGCCACAGAGGATTGAAGCCAACGTGAACAGGAAGATTCCAGCCATCAGCAGCCGTCGGCGGCCAGTGATGTCACCGAGTTGTCCAACGCCGACGATCAGGCTGGTGATGGTGAGGAGGTACGCGAGGACAATCCACTGCACTTGCTGGAAAGAGGCGTTGAACGCTTGCGCCAACGTTGGCAAAGCGACATTGGCAATACTGGTGCCAAGCGAAGAAAGCAACATCGAGAGTGAAAGGCTGACGAGTGCCCAACGAGCCGAAGGAGCGCGGAACGCACTTCCAGTAACGACTTCATTTCGTTTTGCAGTCATTGCTGTCTCCTTGCGCGATCCCCTCTTTTGGGATTCCTTCTCCAGCGATGGCAAGATACGATCACCTTGCCGCGCATGCAATCCGCCTCGAGCTTGCGCATCGCGTCTGGAAGATCCACGAGTGGATGGACCCTGTCAATTGCTGATTTGCGTTTTCCAGCTTCAATCAGTTCGGCGAGAATCTCGAGGTTCGCGCTGGCCTCATGGCAGATGGGAAACAACGGCTGATGAAGTCCGGGCTTGAGGACTTGGCGACTTGCGGATGATCCATTCGGTCACGCCGAGGTTGATCACCCAGCCTGCACCCATCAGCAACGCCCTGGTTGCTTCGTTTGGTTGGCCGATGATCAACATCCAGGGCAACTGGGTCAGGACTTGCGTGCCAGCCCCCATGCCAACCGCGTAGCCACGCATCATCCAGTGGCCATGCAGAACAAAGTTCCGCCGTTGGATTGCCGCTACCCCGAGGAGAATCGAGAGCAGCATGACGGACCCGAAGAGCAACCGCAATCCATAAAGGACGATTCCGTCGCCGTCGGGCCAGGGGTAGAACAGGGTCATCCACAGTCCTGAAATTGCCGCCACCAGACCACTCGGAATCAGAATTCGTCCGGCGGTGCGATGCCAGGAGGGTCGGCGGCGACGGAAACCGGTGGAGAACTGGAAGGCTCCCAGGAGGGAAAAGATGGTGACGCTGAAAACGTGCAGCACAACCGGCAAGGGTGACTCGAAGAACCGTGCGTTGGCCGGTGTGATGTCTGTACCGCCTGTCAATTGTGTAAGTCGGAACGCACCACCAGCGATTGGAATGACGCTGAGCAGCAGCAATCCGGCGGGCACGAGCCATCCTGACGAACCTGATTTTCGTGCTTGGATTTTCTGAGGCGTGGGTTTCCCAACCTCATCGAACTGAGACGTATCGGAGGCTCGAGCTTCATCGGAGACTTTCGCTTTCATGTTGAACTCCTTGAAAAATTCTGGCAATGATGCCCGGTGGAACGAGTGACTGTATTGCCGCTTGAATCCTTGCGCTCATCGGATGTGTCAGCGAAATGTGTTACGGAACGTTGCGAAGCTCGTTGATTCCGCCGCGCCACAACAAGCCACGCATGAAACGTTTTTGATGCATGGCACGAACAAGAAAAGAGATGCCCAAGCCAAGCCCCAACACAACCGAAATCACGCTCGCTTCGATGCCAAAGGCTCCACCGGTCAACCATTGATTGCCCTGAATGAACGGTTTAAACAGGCTGTCGGTCGACACTCCGTTACCCGAAACGGCAACTCCGAATACAGCGCCTTGAAGAAAATTCCAAGCCGTGTGGAAGCCCATCACAACCCACAAACTGCGTGTTGCCATGTAGACCGCGCCAAACGAGACACCGGCCTCCAACGCAATCGCGGTGGCACTCCAGAGGGTGGCATTCGGGTTACTCAGGTGCAAAAATCCGAAAAACAGCGCGGTCATGGTCAATGCAATCCATGAGCCAAAACCCTCTTCCAGAAACCGAAACAGAATGCCACGAAAGAGGGTTTCTTCAAAAACGCCAACGAAAAAATGTAACAAGAGTCCGCCGGCAAGTGCTTGTCCTGCGAACTCGAGACCGATGATTCGGTAGCCGTCAAGCAACGCGAGGATGCCCACAGACGCGCAGAGGTATGCCGCGCCCAGACCTGCGCCTTTGAGCCATTCAATGACGAAGTGTCGCAAATCCAAACCGATGGCTGCCAGGTTGCGCTGCTCAATCAGCCGTGTCACAGCAAAGACCGCGAGCAAGGCGCAAACCGACAGCACACCCAAAGAGATGATGGGCTCGAGTTCGACTGACATGGCTTGAAGCCCAGTCACAAGCGCGGCAGTCAAGAGGCCAAAGCCAAACCACGTCATCAGCAATCGCGTGACCCAATGGGGCACGATGCGTCGCGCCAGCGGGAAGGGTTTTAGGGGTGCGCTTGGGACACCTGGCGATGCGAGTTTAACCGTATCATCGAATGTTTTCATCGTTCTCCCCTCTCTCGGGCAGAGCCAAATTGATCACCGCAGTCTTCCGCGAATTCACTTGAATCCGGTTTAGCTGAGCTTGGGGCTTCCCATGCCAGTCAAGACTTCTGAGACTTTCTCGCGCCGTTCAGACCAGAGCGCATAGCCCAGACCAGCCAGAGCTATACCCACTGGCACTGCCGCGAACCGCTGGATCGCGTGCGGCAGCATTGCAGCCAGGGGGGTCAATAACGCTGTGCCAGCCAGCAGACCGCCCGCCCAGCGCGGCAAGATGCCAGCGCGGAACGTAGCGATGCCAAACAGCAGACCGCCCAGCAAGTACAGAACTCCGACGAGTGCATAAATCGCTGGAAGGAGTCCGAGATTCATCAGGGTGGGGTGTCCATTGACGATGCCGAAGAATCCCTCCACAAACTTTGGTGCTGCGCTTGCCAACGGCGGAATGATAAAGGCTTCGGCGAAGATAAAAGCCAGATTGAGCGCCCATGACAGACCAAACAGCAGAAAACCAGCCAGACCAAGCCAAGCGGTCTCTTTCACTTGCCTGGCGTACAGCCCCGTAATGCCGAGCAGGACGAGCAGTGCCATGACCGTCTTTACGGGGGTGATGATGCCCCATGCTGTGGTATTGACCGACGCGAGAACGTCAGGTGGATGGATCGGCTGAATGCCCGCGTAAATGATTCCTGCTACCACAGCGGCTAAACCTGCCCAACGGATGAGGCTCGAGGCTGTGATCGTCATGTTGCGCCCGTTGTCTAGTTTGATTGCGGGTTGGTGGATGGTGTTCATGTGATTGTCTCCTTCTTCGAACGATGGTGATCCGTGTCCGCGTTGAGGTCCGATATGATTATCTGTTCGGGATCAATCTGATTGACCGAGATCAATGGCATTCCCAAATCACGCACTTTTTTCAGCAATCCGTGCAATGCGGCCTGATCAATCCCTGAGCAAATCAAAAGCGTATTGCCGTCGGTCTCGAGCGTGATGGCCACGTCGCCGAACCAGTCTGTCCATTGGTCACCCAGATGGCCTTTGATCATGATTTGATAAACCATTGTCGGTACGGTGTCACTTTCTATGTTGTGTTCGTTGGTCATGGTTGTGTCTCACAGCGATGCTGGTATTCCAGTTTCGATCTGTTTGGGTTGATTCCCATCGGAAGTTCTTTTCATCTCGTGCCGAACGAACCGCCTGCAATACTCGCCGCAACTTTTGAGCGGGAAGCTGTTTCAGGTGAATCAATTTGACCGCCGTGATCCTTGATAAAGACTGCGGTCAATTGCTTCCAGATTGAGCCTGCAAATCCTTTGAATATCCGAATCGGGAAGCTTCGCAAAACCTGACCATCCGTGTCGTTCCCGTGTACTGCACTGGAATTCACCCCGCTGCGAGTCCGCGTGAAGTTTGTCGCTCCGTTGACCATCGTGAGGTCAATGGTCGTTCCGGCTGGCACGATCAACTCGAGGTCAATGCCGCAGTCCTGGCAGGTTGATTTGTGGCTCGAGATTTGAGATGAAATACGAATCCCGCCCTCGGAAGCGTGGAGGCTGATGCTGGTTGGGCTGCTCAATTTCCCAATGGTTTTTTCGGCGGGAATCGGGCCGGAAATACAGGCTGTCAGGATCAACAGGAGGGTCAAGCTCATCGCGGTGCGTGGGGTCATGGGAGTTCTCCTCGAGACCGCGATTGATCGCACGGTTCATCACAAGGTCTGTCGTGGGTGTGTCGCGCCAAGTGTGTTTGCTCGAGGTTTGCGGAGCAGTTTACATGCGTCGAAAATCGGTATCGAGCGCGTCGAAAAACACCTGTTCGGTTTTTCGCGGATCGTCGAATCCGCTGCTGTCAACGGCCACAGCGACACCACCAGGACTTTTTCTAAAAGTCCAGACCATCGTCACCGTGCTGGGGTTGTGGCCGAGTTTGCCCAGAAAGTCTGCATCTGAACGCAGGGCAACGGAGGTCTCGCCGATGCCAGTCACAGTCCAGTTGGAGTAGCTGCCTTCTGGCTTGGTCCGAGTGGCGGTGGAAACGATTGTGTTCGTGACTTGCTCGGTCGTTGCGGCATAAACGATCAGCGGGCGGGCAAGTTGTGGGGCGCAGGCGGCCAAGATTGACAGGGTGAACATCAGGATGATTGGCAGGAATTTTTTCATGGTTTCTCCAAGGGAGTAACGTTCAGTCAGAAGTGTGGCGGGGCGTTATCGGGCTGACACCGATGGATTCGGACAAGTGAGCCTCCTTGTGCTGGGTGTCGTTGGACCGTCTTGGGCAACGGTGATCTCCCTTCGCCTCGACAGTGCGGGCGACGGTGAAACTCGAGTTGAAAAAGCAAAGGTTGGTGCGTTGAACGGAGGTGCCAACCGTTGGTCAGAGGGTCAGGGCAAAAAGTTGCCGGGTGTGGCCAGTGTCCCAGGCTTCTGGGCAATTTGCAGCCCGATGCTCGCACGGAAATCACCGTCGTAACCAACCGAAGCGCCCAATCGAACTTCTGGGATGACGGTGTAATACGCGCCGAGTTTCAGGTCGCAATTGAACATGCTCGAGTACCCAAGCCCAGCCTGCGCGTAGACTTCAAGGTTGGTGATCGGCTCGAGCATACCGCCGAGGTAGCCAAAGACATTCGGAGAGATGGTACTGGCGATCAGTGAGGCTTGAGCATCAACACCGCCATAGATCTTCGCCATCGGACTGATCGAATACGTGGCTCGAGCGCCAGCATTCACTTCGGGTGTGAGGCTGAAATTGTTGGTCAATTCAACATTCAGACCTGCACCGACATACGCATCGGCTTTCAAGTCACTTGTTTCGGCCAGGTTGAAAACGTAATTTGAGCCCAGCCGAAGGTTCGAGTTGAACCTGCCCGCGTGGCCGAACGGTCTATAGCCTGCCCGCAGGCTCGCGCCGACAAACCAGTTCGGTATGAGTTCGTGCGTGTAATTGATGGCTGCATTGACCGTGAATGGATTGGCTGGAAAATTCACCTCACCGGAAAATCCACCGGCTCCGGCAGAACTTCCGAGCGAGAGTGCGCCAATTGCCATGATAGACAATTTCTTGATCGCGGTCATTTTGTGGGTGTTCATTTTTTCTCCTTGTTTGAACCACAGGATCGTGTCAAGGTTCGACACTTGTTTGGGTTCAACTGAGGACAACTTACGGATCAATGTGGGGAGTTGTCTTCCCCAGATGTGGGGATAGAACCAAACAAAAACAGGGGATAAAACCCCTGCTCGAGTCCGACGAAATGCTGTTTTTACAGTGGCTTCGGCAATGATAGAGAATTCCAAAAGCAAAATTCGTCAATTTTTGCCGATGTCTTTCTTGTCGAAATCTTGGGGACCAAGTTTCGACCTGGTGGGCCACTGTTTGTCACCCGTATCACTCGGGATTTCTTGAGAAAAAAGGCATTCTCAAGAAATCCCGAAATTGCTGTAAGTTTCAGATTCGAGGTCAAGCTCGAGTTTGGGTTCAGGGTCGGGCAAGCTGCCCGCAAATCAGGGTCGGGTGTACTGCAACATCCACTCGTAAGAGTTCTTACCACCCGGACGGAACGCCGGATTCCAAGTTTTAACGGACGTTTCTGGATGTTCCGCATTTGGTGTCAATACACCGAGTTCACTGGTGATGTATTGCGGGGCCGGATTGATCTTGACGGATGGGGTCTTTATGCACTCGAGTGCAGCGACAACGGTTTGCGTCACGATTGGACTGACGGTCTTATCGCTGGGGCTGTGCAGTGCACGTACCGGCAGGTTCGATGCCTCAATGTTGCAACCCAAACTTTGAAAGTCATACGA
Source organism: Deinococcales bacterium (assembly GCA_031418155.1). Lineage (GTDB taxonomy): Bacteria > Deinococcota > Deinococci > Deinococcales > JAAFIG01 > JANOWZ01. Next base: position 3,027 of record JANOWZ010000373.1, on the reverse strand, counting down.
GGTACTGGGAATCGGTAGGCCCGCGAACGCGCCCGGATCGGTTTGGTACTCTTTGGTGTAAAAACGCAGTGAACCGGCGGCCACGACCGTCGCAGCAACCTGATCTGAATTCTGTTTGCTGGCCCCCAAGAAATTCCAGACACCGCCACCACCGAAGCTGAAGCCCGCCATGTAAAGGCGTTTCGGATCGACCGGATACCGGGCTTTGGTGGCAGTGATGATCGCTTGAATCCGTTCGGGCGGCCAGAGGGTCACGCCGGTGTCGGCTGCGCCCTCGGGAAAGAATGGGGTCAGCACGATCATGCCAGTCAAGCTCGGATCGCTGGCGTTCTTGGCGAGCAATTCTGCGGGCAGGCCATCGCCGCTTTTTGCTGGATTGGGCGTGCCAGAACCGGGAAAGAAAATCATCACCGGATAGCGTTTGTTCGGGTCTTTGCCGAAATCGTTCGGCACGTACTCGAGGAAATAGGTGCGTTCGTCTTTGGTGAGGGCATTGCCGGTGTTGATCGCACGTGGCGCATCGAAAGCGGTTTGCCGTTCGGAGACGCTCGAGCCTGCGCGTGGTCGAACCGTCAGCAGGCCGCTGGCCGGTTTGCCGGTCGTGGATGTGGCGGTGACACCGACAACCCCGCCGCGTTTGGCGGTGAATTCCGCACCGTTGAACGTCCCATCATTCGGGTCAGCGGCGTAGGTATACGTGTCCGTGAGCAACTCGAGGATCTGGTTGCAACTGTTGACACCGGCAACTTTGAAGGTGGTTTTCGCACCGGCATCGATCACGGGTTGTGCCGGGATCAGGCTGGTGGCAACAACGGTGGTGTCTTTGATGATGGTCACGGTGGCCTCGACACGTTTGTTCTGGGCGCTGGCGATCACTTTGATCGTGCCGGATTCTCTCGGGCTCAGGCGGCCCTGGGTATCGATGCTGGCTTTGCTCGGGTCGGAGACGGACCAGGCGATATTGGCAATCACTGAAGTATCAAAGCCATCGAAGGCGGTCGCTTGAAAGCGTTGATCCGAGCAGCTTGTCAGGCTGGCGCTGGGTGGGTTGATCTCGAGCCTCAAGACCGGTGGTGAAAGCGGTTCCCAACCGCAGGCCATCAGTGTTGAACCGAACAGCATCAGTGCAGCGTTGCGAATGTGAGTCATGGTCACCCCTCAATGAAATCTGTATCAGTGGTCGTCGAGGTTGGTCTTCTGGCCGACCATCGCAATGGAATCCATCGCAGTCTGCCTATGGAAGCGACTTGGGATCTGCGCCGACCCCTGTGACCTTGCCCAACGTCAGTAAGTTTAGAATGCAAAAGTATGTGGAAAATGATAAATCTGAGAGGATGATCTCAAGCGGGTATCAAAAACGTCAGTTGCTCCAACTTGACCTCTCCAGTACCCCTGTCTCAACCGAGTCCAAACGTGTATCCCAACGGCAACCTCGAGCCAACCCCCAATCTGCACAAACAATCCCCATATGATGACCACGGGAGTGGGATGCGCAGGTGCCGCATGGCGGGGGTGTCATGCAGGCTCGAGACCGTACCACGGTCGAAAGCCCGAAGGGGGTTCGTATGAAAAGGTTTGCAATCGCCAGCAGATTGGGACTTGCCAGCTTGGGACTCGCCGCAGTCATCTCGAGTGCATTTGCATCGCTCAACTCGAGCGCCTATGCGCAGGGAATGACCAAAACGACCATGATCGAATCGTGGTTCATTCATGCCGAATCCATCGGCGATCCGGTCGCGGTCGAAAAAGGCTTCTACAAAGACGCTGGACTGGATGTGACCGTCGTCGCGGGTGGACCGGGTCTCTCCCCGATTGACCGTGTGCTTGCCGAATCCAAAAACGGTGGACTGGTCTTCGGCATCGATTACCCACAAAATTTGCTCGAGGCTCGGGTGGCGCAAAAACTGCCGTTGGTGCTGATCGCCGTGGACTTCCAGGAATCTGCGATGCGCATCCTGTCATGGAAAGAACTCAAAAAAGCCAGCGATGTCAAAGGCAACTTCGCCGCCTGGATTGGCTATGACAAACCGATCAAAGCCGCCGTCGGCAAAGGTTGGGACAAACAGGTCACGGTCGTCAACCAACAGGGCGACCCGGCCACGCTGGGCGGTTGGTTGGGCAAGCAATACGATTACGCCTCAGCCATGATTTACAACGAGGTCATGATCGCGCAGGCGCAGGCCAAAGAAAAATACTGGGTTTACAACTACAAGCAGTTCGGCATCGACTGGCCCGAGAACGTGCTCTTTACCACCGAGGACGTGCTGAAAAAATACCCGAACGAGGTCAAGAAATTTGTGGCCGCCCGCTACCAGGGGTACAAGTTCTCGTTTGACAATCCCGAAGAGGCGGGCAAGATCCTCGCCAAGGTCAACCCGAACCTTGATATCGCGTTTGAGTTGAAGGGCCTCGAGCAGATCAAAACCATCATGGTCACAGATGCCACCAAAAAGAACGGGCTTGGTTACGTGAACTCGAGCAAACTCAGCAAGATGGCACGACAACTCGTCTCGAGTGGCCTGCTGCCCAACGCCAACACGACGGGATTCACCAAAGCCATTCCCAGCGGCATCAAACCGTAAATTCAGTTTTGAGTCATGAGTTGTAAGTTCAATGGTCCGGTAACTTTTCGGAGCAATTCTCGAGAAAATGCGTCTAGCACGCAAAAAACGAAAAACATTCTGGACGGTTGATGACTCACAGCGGCTTCGGCAATGATTGAGAATTCCAAAAACAAAACTCGTCAATTTTTGCTGATGTCTTTCTTGTCGAAATATTGGGGACCAAGTTTCGACCTGGTGGGCCACTGCTTGTCAGTCGTATCACTCGGGGATTTCTTGAGAAAAAAGGCATTCTCAAGAAATCCCGAAATTGCTGTCAGCAAAGAACTTTATTTTGCACCTATTCCCATTCAATCGTCGCGGGTGGCTTGCTGGTGATGTCATACACCACACGATTGACCTCGGGCACGAGATTGACAATTCGGTTCGCCATCAACTCGAGAAAATCGTGCGGCAACCGTGCCCA
>JANOWZ010000372.1:0-6081 GCA_031418155.1 Deinococcales bacterium | reverse complement strand
TCCGGCCCACGCTCGAGCGGTCCACGCGAAGGTGGCTTCAGCGGTCCCCGTCCGCAACGCGAAGGCGGTTTCTCGCGTGACGGCAGCAGCTCCCGCGATTCGCGTCCACCTCGAGAGGGTGGCTTCAGCCCACGCCCGAGTGCGCCCCGCGAGGGTAGTTCACGTGATGCGCGTCCGCCGCGTGAAGGCGGCTTCTCGAGCGCACCACGTGAAGGTGGATCACGTGAGGGCGGGTTCGTCCGTCCTGAACGCAGCGAAACCAGCGCCCCTCGTCCTGAGGGCGGCAGTGAATCTCGAGGTTTTGGTCGCCGTAAAGATCATGGGTTTAGCGGTCCGCGCCGAGACAAATAAACGTTAGGGAAGTTCCAAGCAGGCTCGAGTCGCAACCTGACTCGAGCCTTTTACTTTCCTCTTTTACCTTTGACCTTTTCCCTGGTTTTTACACCGAGAGCGTCTTGACCAACGCCAACTTGCTCGGGTTGATATCTTTGCGGTGCTCCCAGGTGTGCGCGAGTGGCGTGTACGTGATCGCATCGCCGACAATCCCAACCATGACGTTGCTTTTGCCTTCCCGTAAGGCTTCAACCGCCGCAAAACCGAGTCTCGAGGCCAGGATGCGGTCGGCTGCGGTTGGACTGCCACCGCGTTGCACGTGCCCGAGGATCGAGATTCGCGCATCCATGCCGGTCTCTTTCATGACCTCTTCCATGACTTTGGTCGCGCCACCTTCAACACCTTCGGCCACAACGATGATGCTCGAGCCTTTGCCGCGACGCGCACTTTGTTTAACGGTTTCGATCAGATGCTCGACGCTGCATGGGTCTTCCGGGATCACGGCCTCTTCTGCACCACCGGCAATGGCGACATCGAGCGCGATGAAGCCCGCGTGACGGCCCATGACTTCAACGAAGAACAGGCGTTCGTGGCTGGCGGCGGTGTCTCGAATCCGGTCAATCGCGGCGAGCGCGGTGTTTAACGCCGTGTCGTAGCCAATCGTGTAATCCGTGCCGAACAAATCGTTGTCAATCGTGCCAGGAATACCAATGCAGCGAATGCCGTGTTCTTGCTCGAGGTAGTGCGCCCCGTGAAAGCTGCCATCCCCACCGATGCAGACCAGGCCCTCGATCTCCCAATTCGCCAGTTGCTTGGCGGCCTGAGCGCGACCTTCAAGGGTCATGAACGGTTTGCTGCGGGCGGTGCGCAGGACCGTACCGCCGCGTTGGATCGTGTTGGCGACATTGCGTGGCCCGAACTTCTCGAACTCACCTTCAATCATGCCCGCGTACCCACGATGAATGCCGATGACCTCGAGCCCTTGCGCGTAGCCGGTGCGAACCACGGCGCGAATCGCGGCGTTCATGCCTGGTGCGTCACCGCCCGATGTGAAAACTCCGATGCGTTTCATGAACCCTCCTCAAAGGCAGGGAAAAGGTCAAAGGTCAAAGTAAATGCTTTTGGTCTTACTTTTCCCTTTTTCCCTTTACCTTTCACCTGGTTTTCTCGTGACTTCCAACGCCAACCCATATGCGGCATTGCGGTCCATTCCGGCCTGCGCAAGTTTGGCGCGGATGTCTCGAGCGTTCAGGCCCTCTGCGGCCCAGGCTCGAGCTTGGACTTCATAGTGTAACGCTGGATCGTCATCGCTTGTAGCCTCGGGTTTTGAACCGAGGACAATCACGATTTCGCCTCGGATTTCGCCAGAGAAATGCGTTATGGCCTGCGCGAGCGTGCCACGGAAGACTTCTTCATGCATTTTGGAGAGTTCTCGGGCCACCGAACAGGCTCGGTCGCTGCCAGCCACTCGCTCGAGGTCCGTGAGGGTGTCCAGCAACCGGTGCGGAGATTCGTAAAAGGCATTGGTGAGTCTCGAGTTGCAGATTTCCTCGAGTTGTTCGCGCCGATCCCGACCTGAACGTGGCAGGAAACTGTGAAAGGCGAACCGACCCGTCGGCAATCCAGAGAGCACCACAGCGGGAATCAACGCGGTCGCCCCCGGCAATGCCTCAATCTTTGCCCCCACCTCGAGCGCAATCTGCACGAGTTCCGATCCGGGATCGGACAGTCCAGGCGATCCGGCATCGGTCACAAACGCGAGGCTCGAGTAGCGTTCGAGCAGGTTTTTGGCGCGGTGCATCGTGTGTGCATCCAATCGTTCGACCGGTTTGGAAATGTTGAAATGCGACAGCAAATTCCGTGACCGGCGCGTGTCCTCGGCGGCAATCACGTCCACAGTGCGCAAGACCTCGAGCGCCCGCAAGGTGATGTCGCCCAGGTTGCCAATCGGGGTTGGCACCAAGTACACAATGCGCGGGACAGAATCACTCACCGGCACAGCTTACCCGTCGCAGGCTCGAGCCTCAGAACCCATGACTCAAAACTTGCCTTACGGTGTTGGCATCGGACGCAATTTGACTTTGACCTTGCGTTCCTTGGGTTGCAGTGCGTTGCGCAACGTGGCCCGCAAAATCTCAGTTTCACCAACGGTCACGGTCACGATTGCACCTTCGGGAAGGTTGACGCCCTCCTCGAGAATCACCACGCCATTCTTGATCGTGCCGCGATACGCCCGCATGAGCGTATCTTAACCGTTCAACCTGGCTTTCAAACGTGAGATTCGTTGCTCGAGCGCCGGAAGGTTTTTGCCTCGAGCAACCTCCAACGCCAGGTACGCCTCGAAGACTTCGAGCGCCTCGTGGCGCCGGTTCATCAGCATCAGCAGATCGCCGAGGTGATCGCCCTCGAGAAAGTACGCTTCAGGTTCGCCGGGTTTCGCCTCGAGTTGCGAGCGGACCGTGGCGACTTTTTCGCTCGCATCCCGGTAGCGTTGCACCCGTTGCCGCACCAAGTACCAGGCGAGCACGAACACCGCACCGAGGCTGGCGGCAACCAACGTCCAGCTTTGCGGGATGCCTTGCGCCTGCGCGAACCGCACCAATGGCGGGAAGGCGAAGGTCAGCACGACAAGCACCACCAGCAGTGCGGCGTAATTCACGTTTTTACCCTAACCCGAATGGCTTTGAGAGGGAATAGCCAACGCTGTTGGGTGAGTACGAATGCGGTACGCTTAAAATCTATGCGACCGGAAATGCTCGAGGGGGCCAAACTGTTCAACGCGGGCGAGTATTGGGAGGCGCACGAGGTCTGGGAAATTCCCTGGAATGCCGCCAGAACCGGCGGTGACACGCTCGAGGCATCTTACGTTCAAGGCTTGATCCTGCTGGCCGCCGCGATTCACAAACGCCGCCATTACGACAACCTGCGTGGTGGGAAACTCAATTACGAAAAAGCCTTGCGCAAACTTGAGGTCGTGCCGGTCGGGTACTCGGGCCGTGATGGATTCGATCTCGAGGTGTTCAAACTTGAGGTTTTGCGGGCGCTCGAGAATGATGGGTTGCAGCCGCAATTGCCGACCTGAAGCTTCGTTCGGGCCGTAGACTCGGATCATGTTCACACCCGATGCGCTCGTGCTGGGACCGTTGGTGCTCGAGTGGGGCCGTCTGGCATTCCTGATTGGCGTGATGGTGTTCTTGACGGTGTTAGGCAGGACCAAAGATGCGAAGCTTGAGCGTATCGGCACGATTGCGGTGATCGTCGGTGTGCTTGCGGCCCGTCTCGGCTTTGTCTTCGAGCAACGGGAAGCGTTCGCGGCTGGCAATGTGCTCGAGGTTTTTGATCTGCGTTCGGGCGGATTTTCGTGGCCTTGGGCGTTGGCGGCGCTCGTGCCGTTTGCGTGGTTGCGAACCCCAGCGCAATTTGGCAAACTCGCCTCGGCTACCGTGATCTCGATGATTGCTGCCGCCTTACCGTTCTTGTTCAAACCTGCCGCCAGCAGCGTGAGCGTGCCGAACAACCTCAACCTGGTCAATCTCAAGGGTGAATCTCTCACTTGGGGCGCAATGGCGAAACCTGTCCTGGTGAACGTCTGGGCGACTTGGTGCGGGCCGTGTCGGGCCGAAATGCCACTCTTGGCCGAGTACGCCAAGCGCGGCGCAAAAATCGTGTTTTTAAACGCGGGCGAATCGGCAGATGATGTCAAAAAATACCTCGAGTCCGAAAAGCTCGAGATTCCGGTTTGGCTGGACCAAAACGGCGTGCGTGACCAATTGCGTGTCGTGGGTTTGCCGAGCACCTTTCTGATCGGCACGGACGGTCAAATCCTCGAGCGGCGCATGGGGCCGTTGGATCGCGGTTCGCTCGAGGTGATGCTTTCCCAGGTGGGCGGGAAGGCATCAAAATGATCCCTTAAAAATGACCCTATGTCGTTGCTTCGCACACAAAACTTCCGTGTTGACAAGTGTGAAAATCCATTTGGGGTTAAGCTCGAGTTTCATTTGGAATTGCAGGGTGCTGATCTTCGCGTCTGGGGGCGCGTCACCGAATGCCAGTCGCGTTTGAAACCACCATTCCCAGGGCGTTGCGCAACGAACTTGAACGCATGGCCTTGCTCGAGCGCCTTGCGCAAAGCGAGGCGAGCCTGATCTGCTTGATCGCGCCGTCCGGGTTTGGCAAGACGACATTGTTGGCGCAGCACGCACGGTCCAGCGGTGAACGCACGGTCTGGTTGAGTTTGACCGAGGACGATTGCGATGCGGCGGCACTTGCGGTTGCGATGCGCGATGCGATTCAACGTGATGCGATTCAAACGGTCATGCCGAAGCTCGAGTTGAAAACGGGTGGGCTCGAGATGGATTCGTTCCCGATAGATTCTTTCCCGATAGATTCATTTGCGGTCACTTTGGCCCGAACCTTGGATCAGGCGCGTGAGAACCTGACGTTGATCCTCGATGGCGCGGATGTCCTCAGTCCAGAGGCGGGCAAATGGCTCGAGCGCTTCCTGAACGCCTTGCAAGAGGGGCACCGGGTGATCCTCTCGGCACACAGCGAGCCGAACATGCGTGTTGCTCAACTCGCGGCGCAGGGTCGGGCCTTGATGATCGGGCTCGAGGAATTGGCATTCTCGCCGGATGAGGCCACGCAGTATTTGCATTCCCGGCAGTACGTGGGGCACGTGCCGACGGCTTTTGCCTCGCTCGAGGGTTGGCCCGCCGGTCTGGCGTTGGTGGCGAGCGGTGCGAATCCACTGACCCCGGAAAGCCTTGTGCTCGAGGTGCTGGACAGATTGCCGCCCGCCGTGCGTGCCGCCATTCCCGAGGCGGCGGTGCTGGCGGTCTGGACGGAGGGCAAAGCGACCGCGCTCGGCTGCGAGTTGCCTGCGGGTTGGTTGCGTCAGGTGCGTCGGGCGGGGTTGCCACTGACACCGCTCGGTGGGGGGGCGCAACGACCTCACGCGACGCTTCTCTGGGCGCTCGAGCGCGAACTGAGCGAACGCGCCGCACGCCATGCCGAACTGCATTTGGCGGCGGGACGGCAGGCGCACGCCGACGGTGACGGAATGCGGACGATGCGGCATTACCTTTCGGCGGGCGCGAACGATTTGGCGCTCGAGGTGGCCTCGCAGCTTTGTACCCGTTTTCAAGCCCGAGGCGAGCACAAATTGGTCCGCCAGGTGCTCGAGGCGTTCCAGGGTGAGCGCCTGTCAGCGGAATGGCGTTGCGCTCTGGCGCTGGCGTTGATCGAAACCGGCGAGGCGGCCCGTGGCGAGGCTGGACTGCATGGCCTGCTGGCCACCGGTCAGGGGAGCAGCGCGGTTCATGCCGCGCTCGGATTGCTGGCCGGACGTGCCGCGCAACGCGAACACCAACTCGAACATGCGCAGCGGGCGTTCGGGTTGGCGCACAACGACCGGGAACGGCTGGTGGCGTTGCGCTTGCAGGCCTCGGCCCTGGACAACCTCTCACGGCATCAGGAGGCGCTCGAGGTGCTCGCCGAGGCCATGCGCCTGGGCGAAACCGGGCATGACCTGCCCGAACTGGCGCAGACGCTCGAGATGAAGCACAGCATCCTTTATGGTTTTGGGGAGTTCGCGCAGTGCGAAACGCTGGTGCTGCGTTGCATCGAAATTTACACGTCTTTGGACATGCTCACCCGAGCGCTCGAAGCCCAGAACGAACTGGCCGAATTGCGCCGCGTGCAGGGCCGGGGCGAGGAATCGCTGGTCATCCTCGAGCGGGCCATTCCCTT
>JANOWZ010000371.1:0-7060 GCA_031418155.1 Deinococcales bacterium | reverse complement strand
TGATCCTCGCCTGGACGGTACTCGGCACGAATGATGGCGCTGCCGCGTTCGATGATCGTGGCCCGCAACGGCTCGAGGTCACTGATCCGGGCAGATCGGATCTCGAGGTTCTTGGCAAAGACTTTCACACGAGGGTAACGGCCCACGGTCGGCGGTGATCCAAATGTGACGCGCTCGAGGCAACGATCCGAGCATATCGCCAATCGTGCGCCCCGCCACCTCGAGCCTGTACTCTCGGACCCCACGCCAGGTACGCCAATAAACGTGGGCTGCCCTCACTGATAACGTTGCGGGCGCGACTGAGGAGCGCTCGGGCAATCTCAAGGTGATCGCGCATCAACGCGACTTCAGCAAGGGCGAGTTCTGCGATGAACTCGAGTTCGGTCATGTGAACATCGCGGGCCAAGGCTGCCGCCTCCAAGTAACCGCCAGTGGCATCCTCGAGCAACCCCATGTGTGCGGTAAGGTTCGCGTCCAAAATTGCCAACTCGACGAGCCTGGGAGCGGGCAGGTCGGGCAGGTTGCGAACAGTATCGAAACGGGATTTCGCCAGTTCAAAATCACCCAAATAGAGATCGCACAATCCGCAGTGCAGCATGATCGAAGAAAGCCGCGCACCCTGAGCGCCCTCGAGCGCGATGTTCAGGTACTCCTGCACCAAACCAATCCGCCCAGCGGTCAACAACGCACCGTCCAGCATCTCACCGATGCCTGAGCGCAACCAGACAGCCTCATCGTGACCACTCGCAGCCCAGGTCCGTTCCAGCGCTCTGATGGCACCTTGTAAGTTGATGTTGGGATTCAGCACAATAGATCCGAATGCACCCTGATCCTCGAGATCGTCCGTAAGCAAGATCCTTGTGCTGCCCCGATCTTCAAAGAAGTCCGAACGGCTTCTTGACCCTAAACCGCCACCTGACGGGGCTGGGTCGCTGCCAGAACCAAGAGTTCGATTCGCAAGGAAGGACCGCGTTGAAGATCACCTCCCGAGGAGACCATCATGCCAAACGAGGTGTTGATTGGTGTTGACGTTTGTAAACCCCGCCTTGACTTGATGATTTTTCTTGCTCACAAGACAGCAACTGGCGGGCTGTTCGCGCTACCAACGGGTGAAATCCTCGAGTTTGAAAACTCGGCCAAAAGCATCAAACAGTTCGTTCAGTGACCCAAGCCCGAAGGTGCTGCTTTGGGGTCACAATAGTCCGGAAACTATTTGCGAACCAGAAATCTGTTACGCGAATACCGAAACACCCTGACTGGCACAAGAAACGTTGAAATCCGAGCTTATCTCGTGCTGCACGCAAATCGAATTAAAGTTATCTCACCGAAAGCCCTGACCTTGCGTTAATTGTCGCCAACTCGAGAAAACGTCGTTTACGGCGTGAACACAGCTACTGAAAATGTTCCGGACTATTGAATCCCAGAATTTGGCAATTCCTGGTGTGTGCTTGCCCGCTTTACGCAGGGCTGTGCAGTCCGTGCCAAGGATGAAACGTGATCCCATTCGCTTGTGAGCTTGTAGTGTTTGGACGACACCGACAGCAATATGAACCCATTCGATGGGTTTTTCAGCCCAGTTCCGAAAGGTTTTCTCACTGCGGTTGCTGAATCGCTCGAGGTTCGCGTAGTTGATTCGACCTGGAATGGCGAGGATCAGGGCGCAGAGTAGGTTCAGATACGCTGATTGGGTTTTGCGAATTGGGAGGTTGGTCAGGACCTGGTTTAGGATATTCATGGGAGCCGTTCTGGAGCGTGTTTTTAGTCACTCACAGCTTATGGGGTGGCTCCCACTTTCTTCAAAAGTTACCGGACTATTGTTTTGTGGGTACAAAGGAATCTTTGTCACCCGATTGATTACTTATGGCGGGCTTGGCTCATTGCCTCAGCGCAGAATGGCGCGATCACGAGGCGGTTCGAAGTCCAGATTGCTGACAGCGGTCACGGTGGTGTTTGAGGTCACGGTGGTGTTTGAGGTCACGGTGCCGTAAGATGATCCCAGAAGCCAAAAATAAGGAGCCATCCGATGATCTGATCACGTCATTTGCGGTGTCGCTTGCACTCGATTCGGGCAGTGCGCTGCACTGAAAAAGCCGTACCTCACGGATTCAGTTCTGAACGGGAGGACACACGCCATTCTTTATTCCTGACGCGCCATCCCAACGCCAACGCTCCACCAGTCCACTCGGGAGGATTCAGATGCAAGACCAACGCAACGCGGACCATCACTTCACACCCAGCATTGATCGCGGTTTTTCTTGGACGAGCCTCGCACCACCTCGAGCGCTCGCCGTGCTGGCCAGCCTGATCCTTGCCTTGAGCGCCTGCGGTCAACAGTCTGTTCCAGCGGCCTCGTCCACGACCTCATCCACGACCTCAACCACGACCAGCGACGGACAGCCGAGCCTCAGTACCAGCAGTCTTCAGGTCCCAGACTTCGGCCCGAACGTCAAGATCTTCGATCCCAGCATGCCGACCAGCCAGATCCAGGCTGCCGTCAACGCCATCGCCATTCAACAGGTGCCTAACCAGTTTGGCTCGCAGCGCTACTCGTTGTTGTTCAAACCCGGCACGTACGGCACGGTGGCCAACCCCCTCAACTTCGAGGTCGGTTACTACACCACCGTGGCGGGCCTTGGTCTCTCCCCCAACGATGTCGTGATCAACGGCTCTGTCTATGTGCATAACCAGTGTGAAGCTGGCAGTTGCACGGCACTCAACAACTTCTGGCGATCACTCTCCAACCTCACGATCAATGTGGCCAATCCCAACGGCTGTTACACCGGCGAATTCTGGGCCGTGTCGCAGGCCGCACCGATGCGTCGGGTTCACATCCTCGGCAACGGCCAAAACATCACCCTGATGGACTATTGCAGCGGTCCGTCTTTTGCCAGCGGCGGCTTCATCGCCGATTCGCAATTCGAGGGCCAAGTGATCAACGGCTCGCAGCAGCAATGGCTGACCCGAAACAGCAACCTCAGCGGATGGACCAACGGGGTCTGGAACCAGGTTTTCTCCGGCGTGGTGGGTGCGCCCGCCCAGTGCTTCCCTAGCGTGTCGGGCGGCTGTGGCCCGTACACCACGCTTGCGACCAGCCCGGTGACTCGAGAGCCACCTTTCTTGTATTTGGATGCCTCAGGAAACTACAACGTCTTCGTGCCCGCCGTGCAGCGCAACTCCTTGGGCGTGACCTGGGGCAGCGGGCCGGGGGCCGGTTCCTCGATCCCGATCAGGCGCTTCTTCGTCGCCAAGCCAGGCGACTCGGTTTCGAAGATCAATTCCGCGCTGGCCGAGGGACAGCATCTGATCTTGATGCCTGGCATCTACCAACTGAACAAGACCATCAAGGTTAAACGGGCCGATACCGTGGTGCTGGGTCTGGGCTTGCCTACTTTGGTGCCCAACAACGGGATCGTGGCGATGTCGGTCGCCAATGTCAAGGGCGTGAAGTTGGCCGGGCTGATGTTCGACGCTGGCCCGGTGAACTCGCCAGTGCTGTTGCGGGTGGGCAATCGATCCGGCGATGACGCTGAGGACAACGAGAACGACCGCCGGGGCAGCCCGACCAACCCCACCTCGTTGAGTGACGTTTTCTTCCGCATCGGCGGGGCCACCCTCGGCAAGGCGACGACAAGCTTGATCGTCAACAGCGACAACGTTATTCTGGATGACATCTGGGCCTGGCGGGCCGACCATGGCAACGCCAACACCGTGGGCTGGACCCTCAACACAGCCGACACCGGCGTGATCGTCAACGGCAACAACGTCAGCGCCTACGGCCTGTTTGTCGAGCACTACCAGAAGTACGAGGTGATCTGGAATGGCAATGGCGGGAATGTCATCTTCTTCCAAAACGAGATGCCCTACGACCCTCCGAGCCAAGCGGCCTGGGCGCACAACGGGGTCAATGGCTGGGCGGCCCTGAAGGTGGCCAACAACGTCACCAGTTTCAGCGGTTACGGGATGGGCAGCTACAGTTTCTTCAACCAAGGTGTGGACATCTTCGCCGCGAACGCCTTCGAGGTTCCTGCCACCCTTCCGGCCTCGAGCCTGCATGATCTGCTGACGATTTTCCTCGATCCCAACATCGGGAAAGGGGGCATCCTGAACGTGATCAACAACACCGGCGGGTCGTCCACGATTGCCAACCCGGATGTCCCGGTGACCGTGGTCAGCTACCCGTGAGTTGAGGTTCTGGTTGCGCAATCAGATCGCGTAACCAGAACCTCAGAACCTTGGCGCGGCTCATCCTGAAGCCGCGCCAAGGCTTCGATCCATGATCGGCGACTTTCGTCATTCGACGTTGATGGGTCAGGTCGTTACCTTCTGGTCCGAGTAGTTGGGCGTTGTGGTTTGATCTGTGGCCAGTCATCATTTGACTTTTTGATTCAAGAAACACATATTTAATATGAGTATTATGCCAGCATAATACTGCAAACCCACCCACGCATCGAATGACAAACCCAGCTTTACAGCCTTGCCGACAACCAGGCGGGCTACTTCACCGCGCACCAGGCACTCGAACTCGGCTACGCCTACCAGTATCAGCAGCACCACCGGCAAACCGGGGCTTGGCTCGAGGTCGGTCGCGGTCTGTTCCGCTTGCGCAATTACCCAAACTCAGACAGCGAGGAACTTGTGCGCTTGAGCCTCTGGAGCCACAAACGTGCCGGAATTGCCCAGGCCGTGGTCTCGCACGCGACGGCCCTAGAGTTGTACGAACTGAGCGACCTGATGCCAAACCGCAAATACTTGACCGTCCCAGCGGGCTTCCTTAAGTCGCCCCTTCCGGGCGTTGAATTGTACCGGGCGATTCTCGAGCCAAGTGATGTTGAAATGCGGATCGGTTATCGTATCACCACGCCCTTGCGCACCCTGATCGATTTGGCCCGAACGCCATTCAACCCTGAGCACCTTGAGAACGCTGTTGGGCAAGCGCTCGGACGTGGCCTGGTCCGTCAACGCAAACTGCTCGAAGCCATCGAAACCCTTAACGACACGCCCAAAAACATCAAGGCTCGAGACCGACTGATGTATGCGCTTGAAGGCTCACGCGCCCCGGTGGCTTAGGGTTTAATTATAGCAAATCTGCTATAACTTGCTCGGAGGTTCCATGCCCGTCGAGCCGTCGTACCGGCGAGCATCCGATACCGTCTCGAGCTGTCTCGGCATCACCATTCGCATGTACTACAACGATCACCTACCGCCACACTTTCACCTACCGCCACACTTTCACGCTGAACACGGCGATGATGAAGTCCTGGGCACCATCAACCCGGTCGGCATTTACGAAGGTTCACTCCCAACCCGCAGCCTTCGTTTGGTCCTCGCCTGGGCCGAACTTCATCAGACAGCACTCGAGGCCAATTGGAATGCCGCCCGAGCCATGCAGTGCAAGTCATTCCGCCTCTTTCATAGCCTGTTCTCGGAACCCCTCTGAGTCAAAAACGAAGGGTTCAAAACGAAGGGGGATCCCAATGCACAAAATCTCGAGCGTCACCAGTTCCGATCCGTTTGTTGTGCACATTACCTACAGTGATGGCGTTGAGGTTCACCTTGACCTCGAGCCGTGGCTGGTTGATCACACCGTCTTTGCGCGATTGCGTGACCGTGACCTGTTCGCTCAAGTTGAGGTTGGGGCGCGAGGTCGCTGCATTCAATGGCCCGCCGAGCGCGAGATCGACGTGATTGACCTCAATGCCGCCGCGATCCGCCTTTCCGATGCCGACCCTAGAGCGCCCGGAGGTTGGCGCGTGCTCTACACCACGGCCACGGACGAATTGAATCCGGTCAGTCTCGAGGTGGCCGCCGCGATTGCCCGCAGTGGCTTGACGCAATCTCAGGTGGCGGAGGCGATGGGTACGACACAGAGCGCGGTGGCGCGGTTGTGCAACCCGGATTACTGGGTCATAGCGTTGAGAGTTTGCGCAAGTTGGCGCTGGCTTTGGATGCCCCGCTTGAGGTTAAATTCGGTATCACGGGTGCTTGAGCGGCCTGAAGTTTTGTCAGGTTGCTGGAATCAGACCAGCGGCTTTGCGGACGTGGTCCGGTGATACCCTGAAAGCGTGGCCAGGCTTTTCGAGCAAACCCTGCACACCCTTGATCAACTCCCGCCCGAGGAACTCGATACGCTCGTTACGCACGCCCTGAAATTGCGGGCCAGCCAGTATGCGCCGCACCTCGCAAACGAAGAAACGCGAATGCTCGAGCAAATCCATCACGCGATCCCAAGCGACGTGCAGGCCCGCTTTGCTGACCTGCTCGACAAGCGTGACGCGCTGACATTAACCGATGAGGAGTATGGCGAACTGCTCCGATTGACCAACGTGATTGAGAACCTTGAGGCGAAGCGGGTTCTGCTCCTCGGCGACCTCGCCCGTTACCGTGGCGTGATGCTTGAGCAGGTCATGCGGGACTTGGGCATGAATACGTCACCGCCTCGCGTTTCAGCCAAGCAGTTGTGACCGAAACAAAACGGCAATTCGTGCTCGAAGGGGCGCACACCTGCTGCCAAGAAGGAACAGGTCGTGACGGGTTTGTTTTGGGCCATGAAAACAAACCCGTCACGCCGGATGAAAATCCAGAATTTTTGCTGTGCTGAACAGCAAAAATCATCAATCGGATACCGGTATCTGATTGGGCTTTGGATGTCCAAAATGTTGAAATTGGATGTCTGTTTGGTTATCCAAAATGCGACATCTGGATACCAAACAGATCTTGTTCTCAAAGCCCATTGAACGCTCGATGCTGACCCGTGCGATGGGCAAGGGAGACCGTTGATTCAATGACCGAGAAACCGTGTTGGGACGATTTAGAAAGAATTCCGAAGAAAGATTCAAAAACACTGGGAAAACCCGTATCCTGACGATCAGGGATCACCATGACTCTCGTGACTAGTGCCGTGCGGTCTAAGTTCTCCACCTATTTTCGCTTCGTTTCTTGATCCTAATCATGCACCTTCGGACAGGATCGCTCCAATCGGTTCCAAACTCGTCCGACACGTCACTTTTGGTCACTCGCTCTGCTCGAGAAATGCTCAGGCATTTCTGCCACTTTCCACTAG
>JANOWZ010000370.1:0-3089 GCA_031418155.1 Deinococcales bacterium | reverse complement strand
GGTGCGAGCCGTTGCAACTTCCAAAATCCAGCCTCGAGCACGTACACGATCCTGTCGTGAAGGCGTGCGGGTCGGCCCTGCCAGAATTCAAAGCGGTCCGGCACAATCCTGAATCCGCCCCAGTGATCGGGACGCGGAACCCGTTCGGGATGCTCGAGCCGCAACGCAGCGACCAACGCCTCGAGTTCGCCACGGGTTGTAGGTTGGCTTTGCGGGCTGGCGGCGCTCGCCAGTTGCGATTCATACGGCCTCGAGTCGAAGTACGCATCGGATTCATGGCTCGAGACACGACTGATTGCACCCTCAACCCGAACTTGACGCTCGAGTGCGCCCCACCAAAAATTGACGCAGGCGAAACCGTGCGCGTCGAATTCTTGACCTTTGCGCGAACCGTAATTCGTGAAGAACGTCAGGCCAGAATCCTCTAAACCGCGCAGCAAGACCACACGGCTTGAGGGCCGACCGTTCGCGCCGACGCTCGAGACCGTCATGGCGTTCGGTTCGATCACACCAGCTTGCGTGGCGTGCTCGAGCCAGGTTCGCAATTGCGCAACCGGATTTTTGTCGATGCTGGATTCCTCGAGCGAACCCTGCTTGTATTCTTTGCGGAAATCCAAACTGCCAGAATTGGTTTTTGTATTGATTTCTGTCATGCCTCGAGATTACCCGAGTTGACGGTTTTAGAATACGGGCATGATCGAATCCAAACACACGCTCGAGTTCTGGCCGTCATACGCGCAGTTCGTTCTGTACGACGTGAAGACTCCATACGACCCGGATCAAATCCCGTTGTTCAATGCCGATGACGAGATGGGCGCAGCAATTTCCGTGCGCAGGCTCGAGGTTTCGATTGCGTTGCTTCTCGACACGACGGTCCGCCTCGAGTTGAGGTTGGACCAGAACGAACCAGCACAACTCGAGGGCGATTGGGAAGTGAATGTTACGGCACTGCTCGAGGTTCCCAGCGGTGCGTTCGGCGTGCGTGACGTGATTGCAGATCAACCAGAAGTCATGCTCGAGGTTCCGGCAGGGAAATTAAACTTGCACGTGTACGGTCGCAGCGATCCAGAACAATTTTTTGTGGTCCAAGTCTGGCCTGCTTAACTTGTCTTGCCGCCGCCATGCAAATCTTCGCCGCCTTGGGTTAAACGTTGCGCCAGCACAATCGGAATGAACGTCACCAGCATGACAAAAATGGCGACCACATTCGTCACCGGACGGTCTCGAGGTTTGAAGAGTTCGGATAAAAACCAGATCGGCAATGTGGTCTGATTGCCCGCCGTGAAGGTCGTGACGATCACCTCGTCAAACGACAGCGCGAATGCCAGCATTCCACCGGCGAGCAATGCGGTCGAAATGTTCGGCAGGATCACGTAGCGGAACGTCTGCCAGCCGTTCGCACCCAAATCCATACTCGCCTCGATCTGCGAAAAACTCATGCGGCGAAAACGGGCGACGACATTGTTGTAGACCGTGACGATGCAGAACGTTGCGTGACCCAGAATGATCGTCACGACATTCGGCTCGAGCCCAACGCGCTTGATCGTGGTCAACAATGCAATGCCGGTCAAGATGCCGGGAAGCGCAATCGGTAGGATCAGTGACAGCGTGATCAAATCCTTGCCACGGAACTCAAACCGATACATTGCCGCCGAGACCATCACGCCGAGCACGAGCGCAATCAGCATCGCAAAGAATGCGACCTGCACTGAAAGCCCGAGTGCGGCCCACATGTCAGACCGTCCCGCCGTCACACCAAACCAATGCAAGGTCAATGCGGGCGGTGGGAATTGGTACGTGCGGTCCTCGGTGGTGAAGGCGTACAAGAAAATGATGAACAACGGAAAATGCAAAAACACCAACGCCGCACCGGACACGAAACGCAACAACCAAGAAGGTCTCGAGGTCATGGTGCGCCTCGAGAAAAGTCTTGAGTTCTGGTTTGTGGGGTTCCATTCAATGTCCTGGCGAGGGAGGGTACAAGACCACGGTTTTCGTGGGGGCGATCCGTCATGTGAAAACATGCGTTGCATGATGTGGTCGCCCTCGAAGCGAGGACAGACTCAACCCGATCTCGAGATTGCAACAGAAACAAAATACCTCGAGCCTGCCGTTCCCTTTGCCCTTCGCCCTTCGCCCTTCGCCTCGCATCAAATCGCATCGAACGCCCCCAACCTGCGCACGAATCCCAGGTACGCGGTGATAATGATGATCGGCACGATGCTGAACGCAGCGGCAAGTGGCACGTTCAGGCTTTGTTGTGCCGCGACCATCTGCCCAATGAAGTATCCGGGCGTGCCGACCACACCGGGAATGATGTAATCGCCCAGGGTCAGCGAGAACGTGAAGATGCTGCCCGCCGCGATGCCTGGAACCGCGAGCGGCAAAATAATCGTGCGGAACGTCTGCGCGGGTTTGGCACCGAGATCGCTCGAGGCTTGCAGCAGGGATTTTGGAACGCGCTCGAGGGCGGCTTGAATCGGCAGGATCATGTAGGGCAACCAGACGTAAACGAAGACCAGAAACATGCCGAGGTAACTCGAGGACAGGCTGCGACCTCCGATGATGGGCACGCTGAGAATCCCGTCGAGCAGCCAGCCGAGGCCGAGCGCATTGAAAATCCAGAACAACACACCCTCTTTGGCGAGGATCAATCTCCATGCGTAAACGCGCACCAGGTAGCTTGACCAGAGTGGCAGCAGGACCAGCAAATACCAGATGGCTCGGGTATTCCCTCGGGTGTGAAAGGCCATGAAGTACGCGATGGGGAAGGCGATGATCGCACAGGCAATCGTCACGGCGATGCTCATGTAGAGGGTGCGCAATACGATGTCGATGTTGGCTGGACTCGAGACGAGTTGTTGCAGTGTGCCAAGCGTGAAGACTTCTTGGACTTGCCCGGTGAAATCATCTATCGAGTAGAAACTGAAGCTGAGCATGTTCAGCAGTGAACCGATGTAGACGACAACCATCCACAGCAGCGGCAAAGCAAGCAGCGCCCAGAGCAGCAAGTGCGGATGCCGATAAAAAACGTCCGTGAAATGCGTGCGCGTGCTCGAGGATTTGACGCTCATGCGCCCATCCCAGCA
>JANOWZ010000369.1:0-6581 GCA_031418155.1 Deinococcales bacterium | reverse complement strand
GGCTGCCCGCGATGCGCTCTAAACTGATGTCGTTGCGCAGACCGTTGATGTCGTGCAGCAGTCCAGCGATGATCTTCGAGAGCGGCAGGGAATCGTAAGCGGTTCTCGAGCGTGCCGGGTCCGGGTTGATCAACTCATACGCCAGCGGCGAGATCAGGTCACGTTCGCTCGAGGTGATGTCGCCGAGGTCTTTCCACAGGGCGCGAAGCATGTCCAGCGCCTCGTGACCCTGGGCGCGGCGTTCGTTGGTGCGTTCGCGCAGGGTCGCAATGATTTGCGAGCCGTAATCCAACAAGACCGCCTCTTTGTACGGGTAGTAGTTGAAGAACGTGCCGCGTGAAACGTGCGCGACTTTGGCCACGTCGGTGGCGGTGGTCTTATCGAAGCCACGTTCTTTGAAGAGTTGAATGGCGACGGTGTAAATCCGGTTTTTACGACGGTATTTTTGGCGTTCGCGCAGGCTTTGGGGTTGGTCGGGAGATGATGGCTCGAGGCCCTTTTTGAGCGGTTCGAGTGGGGTGAGAACGGTTGCAGTCACGGGGCGAATTGTAACACCGGTCTTGGGCTGAGTCCAACAAATTCCAGCAGACTCGGGTTTTGCGGCGGGTGAGACTTGGCCTGTGCCGGTTCAGGCGCGGACCGGGTGTGCGAGCAGCCGCAATCCTATCAGGCAAACGAAGACGGTCCCGCCCTCGTGGGCAATGACCGCGAGCGGCAATGGCACGTATCCGAACAAGGAAAGTGTGCCGACAATGCCGATCACGCCGAGCGCAAAACTCAGGTTGAATTTGACAGTGTTCTGCGCATCTCGAGCCAAACGGATCGCTCCGGCGAGTTTGCCAAGGTCGTTTTTCATCAGCACCACGTCGGCACTTTCGAGCGCGACATCGCTGCCGGAGGCCATTGAAACCCCGACGTTGGCGGCGGCCAGGGCGGGTGCGTCGTTGATGCCATCGCCGATCATGGCGACCCGGCCTTGGCGTTGCAAATCGGCGATCACCTCGAGCTTGTGTTCCGGCAAGAGTTCGCCGTGAACTTCGTCCACGTTCAATTCTCGGGCGACACGTTCGGCAACGATTTGCCGGTCTCCGGTCAGCATCACCAATCGCAATTTGTTGGCGTGCAGGCTGGCAATCGCGTCTTTGGCGTTGGGGCGCGGCGTGTCGGCCACGGCCAGCACCGCCAGTGCTCGGGCATCACAGCCGAGGATCATGGTGGTGTATCCGTCGTGTTCGAGCGCCGTCAGTTTCGCCTCGAGTATGCCGTTCATCTGGACCTGCTGGGCCTGTGCAAGTGCGCGATTGCCCGCCCAGACGGTTCCTCCGCCGACTCGAGCAATATCGCTGGGCCGCTCGAGTTGCCCACGAATGCCTTGACCTTTGATCGCTTGTGCGTCCCGTACCGCAATGCGTTCGCCAGTGTGTGCCTTGACGATGGCTTGCGCCACCGGATGCTCGCTCGAGCTTTCCAGCCCCGCAGCGAGCGCCAGAAGCGCATTCGTAGTGGTCGTCTCGAGGCTGCCTGAATCTTCGAGTACCTGAAGGCTGACCAATCGCATTTTGCCCTCGGTGAGCGTGCCGGTTTTGTCGAACGCCAAGATGCGTGCCTGGGCCAGCTCCTCGAGCGCCGCGCCACTTTTGAACAGCACGCCATGACGTGCCCCTGCCGCCATCGCCGAGAGCATCGCGGCGGGCGTGGCAATGACCACGGCGCACGGGCTGGCGGCCACCAGGAAGGTCATGGCGCGATACCAGGCCGCCGCAGCCTCAAGGTTAAAGCCGAAGTGCGCGATCACGTAAACGACGGGCACGCTCAGCAGCACGGCAATCGTGTACGGTCCCTCGAGCCGGTCGGCGAAGAGTTCGGTTGGGCTTTTGGCGGCCTGGGCCTGTTCGACCAGTTGCATCAGTTTGGCGAGCGTGCTGGTTCCGGCGGGTTGATCGACCCGAACTGTCAGTGCGCCCGAGCCGTTCAGCGTGCCGCTGCGCACCGGATCACCCATACTTTTATCCACCGGGACGCTTTCACCGGTGATGGCGCTCTCATCCACACTCGAGCCGCCGGTCAGGATGGTGCCGTCCGCCGCGAACCGTTCCCCCGGCCTCACCATCAGCGTGTCACCCGCCCGAATGTCCTCGAGTTTGACCTGTCGCTCGAGGCCGTTCTTGTAAACGGTTGCGGTTTCCGGGTTGAGTTTCATCAGCGCATGGATCGCGTTCGAGGTGCGATCCATCGCCCAGTCTTGCAGGGTGTTGGAGAGCGTGAACAAGAACAAGAGGATTGCGCCATCCTCGGCAGCGCCGACGCTGAGCGCACCGAGGGCCGCGACGACCATCAGCAGGTCCACGTCCAATTTGCGATCCTGGAAAAGCGTCTGAAGCGCTGTGCGGGCGGCGGGGATGCCTCCGGCAAGGAAGTTCAGGCCATGGCCGCCCCACTCGAGCCAGGGTTGGTTCAGGGCGCGTCCGGTCAGGCCAGCGATCAGTCCGATCAGGGTCAGGGCGGTCAGGATGAAACCCCGAGTGACACTCGAGGTTTCCGCTGGCGCGTGTGAAGCTGGGTTGAGGGACGAACTTAAAATAGGAATCATTCTCAATAAGATACAGCATTGGTAAGCAAAACGGTGATGTATCTTCCTGACAAACAAGAGTGCCCGCAGAATCACTGGTTCTGTTGTGACATAAGCCAAGCGTCTCGAGCCAGCGCAAACATCAAAGCTCGAGGTTCACAAGCTTGCTCGTAATCGGAACCAACGTGTTGTCCATTGATGGCTCCCGTGATCGGTGACGAAACCGACCTCAAGGCTGAGCCTGAAAGTGACGGGTTACAACTCCATTACAAGCCGCTGAACGTCGTGCCCGCCTCGCCACGCACGGCCCGCTCGAGCACACCAGGGTTCATGCCGCTCGCAATCGTCGCCCGTGGACTGCCACACTTGAGCGCGTACAGGGCCGCCTCGACCTTCGGGATCATGCCACCAGAAATGACACCCTCTGCGATCCAATCTCGGGTCTGCGAGGCGCTCAGGTTTACCGCCAACGTGCTCGGATCGTGAAAGTCACGCATCACACCCGGCACGTCCGTCAAAAACACGATGCTCGATTCCAATGCCCCGGCGACCGCTCCGGCGGCCCAATCCGCATTGACATTCAACGCCCCACCCAGCGCATCGACCGCGATGCAACCGATTACCGGCGTGATGCCCGTCGCCAACAAATCCCGAATCAACCCCGTGTTGACCCGCTCCACCCGGCCCACACGACCAAACTCTGGCTCGAGCGGCACGGCCTCGAGCAACCTCGAATCGCGCCCGGTCAAACCAATCGCCCGACCAGCGTCCCCAGCGATCTCCTGCGAAAGCTCTTTGGAGAGTTTCGTTAACGCACCCTCGATCACCTCGAGCGCCTCGGGCGTGGTCACGCGCAACCCGCGCAAGAAATGGCTCTCGATGCCCAAACGCACCAAATCCTTCTCGATCACCGGCCCGCCGCCATGCACCACCACGACCGGTCTGGAAGCCTTCAAACCAGCAATCTCGAGCGCCACCGCACGGCGCAACTCCAGGCTTTTCATGGCGTTGCCACCGTACTTGACGACCAAGATTTCAGTCATCGCAACGCCCGAAAATGCTGGTCAGGCCGTGTTGAACATTCAGGCATAGGTTGCGCCGCTTAAGGCTTGGGAACAACCTGTTCACCCGAAGGTTCGCTGAACGGAAGGCTGCATCAGGGCAGGGCTCGAGGATGGCTTCGCTGGTGGATTCGACACTGCGGGGGTTTGATGGCGTGGAGTTCATGCCCAGATTCTATCCATCAACGAAGGCTGTGGTGCCGAGGGCTCGAGGTTGTGATGAACCTGGTTTGATCCGGTCTCGAGCACCGGATGGACCCTCATGGAGAACCGATGGGGACCACCTCGCCGGGTGTGCCTGATCGTTTGCTTGGATCGCAGGCTATCCCGTACTCCTTGCTTACACCTTTGCTACGGTCGAGCGTGTACGCCGAAATGTCGATTGTCGCATACCCTCGGACCTCGCAGGTGATGTCAAAGCGGAACGTGTTCGACTCTACCGGCTTGAGCGTGCCATCAAACCTCCAGTAATATCCATCATTGCTGAACAGTGCCGCGTCGGTGATTGGGGTCAGCGTCGCAAACTTCTCTGGGATTATGTGCACGCCATCTGAGGTCAGTTGCGCCCGCATTGGGGTCGAATACCGGTATTTGCACCGACCGCCAGCGTTGTGCAACTCGATTGAAAACGTGTTGTACAAGTACCCATAAAAAGGCTCCAAGAAGTACGGCACCGGGTCAGGCGGAAAGCAATACACATTGAACCCCAAGCTTCCCGAATTGTTAAGCGATGGAGCGTTGCTGGAAATGGTTGCTATAGCAGACCGTGACCTTGTGATATCCCCTTCATTCGGGCAGGTCCCAGAAAGGTAGAGCCGAGTCGTTTGATTGCTGCCGATGGAGCCTAATTTAAGATCATTGAGCATGCCTGTACCATCAACCCTGTACGTCAAGGTTCCTTCCCCAGTATTAGCGAGATCAAAATGAACTGTGAACGGGTTGCCCGCTGCTACAACAATCAACTCTGGATCTTCGGTGATGCTGAGCCGTGGACCTGGAGGAAGCTGGCAGTGCACGATGAAGTAAACATAGGCCAACTCGAGTTGCGGTTGGTCATCGTTCGGGTCTTTCGGCGTGCCGAAATCATCGGTCAGCCCGGTCGAGTGAACGATGGGCAGGTACGTGCAAATGTCAATGTAACCGTAACCGGAATCGTATGCGGCTAAATCGCTCGGACATGAATACTGCACCGGAATCTCGAGTTTCTTGGCTGCGGCTGAGGCATTCGTGGTTGTGAATGTCGCAAGTTTTTGTGGACTCAAACCGAGTTCTTTCATCATCGCGCCGACATGATCGGCGGTATAGGTCAAGCCAAATGTTGTTTCGATCAGCGCGGCGGCTCGAGCGCAAGTCCAATTATTGCTGGGGAATCCGTGAACCAGGGCACCTTGTAAGATCATGGTTTTGAATTCCTCGAGTTGTTCGACTGTGATGTTTTTGCCTGGTCCGGGGTGTGGTTTTGCTTTGGCTCCGGCCAGACCTTGCGCGTCAAAAACGGCTTTCCATTCGTAGGCGGTTTGGCGAGCTACACCAAGATCGAGTGCGATTTCTGCTGGTCGAAAGCCGGTGTCAAGCAATTCGAAGCCACGGGTTCGGCGTTCTTCAAGTTGGGCTTTGGTTAGGCGTGATGGAATCCAGGGTATGGGTGATTCTACTTTTTCTTGTCAGGCTGAAAGTCTCGGAGTCAATAATTACAACCCCGTCCTTGCTTGTCCAGCTTCCACCCGGCTGTAACATGCCTGTCGTGCCAGAGCTTTCCTGTACCATCACCTTGCTCACGTAAGGCACGCTCAACGCTGCACTGCTGCTCGAGTTCTTTGCAAACGTGCTGACCACCACCGAATACGCTTTGTTCAAAGTCAGCAGGGTCTTTGGACTTGCCACAGCACTCTTGGAATCTGCCGCCCAAGCGAAACTCAGCGTGCTCGAGGTGCAATTTGCTGGGTTTGTGGCTTTGCTTTGCTGTTGCTTGCCGTTCACGAACACGCGCACGGTGTTCGCACCCTGGCTCGAGGTGAAGAATGCATCTGTGTTGGCTGGTACAACGCCCACTCTGTTCTCGGTGGTTGTGTAGACATCCCAGGTGATGCTGATCGGGGTGGCGTTCGGGTTGTGCACGCGCCAATTGCCGTTGCACATGCTGGTCAGTCCAAGTGCGGTCGAGGTCGCCGGGTTCGTGGCGTTGTTGATTTCACCATCAAAGACGCTGATGGCCCGTTCGAGGCTGGCACGGTCCACGGCCTGATCGAAGTGGATGCTGATGCCGGTGCTCGAGGCTGTGGCTCCGGTTGTACCCTGGGAGTTCACGCCGGTGTTGAAGGCTTGAACGCTGGTGATTTGGAAGGCATCGTTGAGGCTTCGGGTGGTGCTGATGATGGGTTGTGGTGTGGCGCTCCAGCAGGCGGTCAGGGCTGCGGCGAGGCTGAGGGTGAGACTTGCCATGAAGAGTCCTCTGATCGGGTGGCTCGGTTGACCCTGGGTGGCTCGAGCGCTGGGTTGAGTCTGAGAAGTGACGCAAGCCTGACGGCAGCAAAACGGGGTGCAATCAATCAAACCATCGCTTTGGGTTCCTGTGAACAAACAATTCCAGCCCAACCGCGCACCACCGGATCACAATGGCGGATCACAATGGTGAAATTCTCGGATCACGGACCTATTCATCCGTGCTTCTGCCAAAATATTCTGCCAGCCCCGGCTTTTCCGGTTCGCGCTCAAGCCTGATGATTTCGCTCGGCAATTCATCCTCGTACTCGAGTTCTTGCAGGCCATCAAAATCCGTAAACGCCAACGCCGTCGGAATCTCGAGTTCGGCCACCCGAGGACCGATCTCACCGACCAAGGCATCCACGCAGCGACCGTGACGGTACTCGAAGTAATGGTTGTCCTCCTCGTCACCCACCAGCACAATCGTTCGATAAACGATGCTTAAAGGTGTCACGAACTGCTCAAGG
>JANOWZ010000368.1:0-3437 GCA_031418155.1 Deinococcales bacterium | reverse complement strand
AATTTCGGCTGCCTTTAACCCCGTGATGCGCGTCGGTGTCATACGGCGAATTGAACCGCTCGCTCGGAGGTCCAATCTCATCCGCGTTCCGCCAGCGACTTCGACCTTCCTGACGGATGTACTCGAGCATCCACGTGCGACGCAACGCATCCACAGCCGGTAACTCGAACACACCTTTTGGAGCCTGTGATGAGCCGAGCAATTCAAGCAGCGTGTAACAATCATCACCAACGGTGCTGACGAATTCTTCTCGAGATTGTTTGCCTTTGGGCAGGTGGTAGTCTTCCGGGCGTTTCGAGTACCGCTCGAACCAAGTTGGATTGGCAATGCCACGTGTCCAGTCTGGATGGCTGGTTGCCAATGCGTTCAATGCGGCCCGAACGGTTTCGGTGACATGCTCGAGGCGTTGCATGACCCGGGCGCTGCTGAGGATGTGCGTGCTGTCGGTGCGTTGTCGTCCTCGGGTTTTCAGTAAACCTTTGGCGTTGAATGCCTCGAGCATCTTGTCGAGCAGTAAAAGTTCTTGATTGCCATTGACCAACCTGGATCGGAATTCGCGTCGCGCCCCTGCGAGAGCGGGTTTATCCCGCGCAGCGGGGTGCGAAGAGGACCGTATGGTCAAAGCTGGGGTCGGTCAGTTTCAAGCTCAGCGCGTACTTCCAGTCGATGCGGGTCAGCACGGCATGAACGGCTTGACGGTCGGTGAGGTTCTCGAAGAACTGGAAGACGGTGATCAATGCGAGTTTCCAGGGTGCGATGGCGGGCTGGCCGGTGGTGGAGAAGAGGGTGGCGAAATCCTGGTCGGTGTAGATCGTGCCGAACCCGTCACGCAGTCGGGTGATGGCGTTGCCTTTGGGCAGGATGGCACGGATGACTCGGGTGGTGTCTCGCGGGATGGTTGGAACTTTTTGTGGTTTGATCATCGTTCATTTTTGCGCTTTTACGGACAGTTCGCCACCGGTATCAAGGTTTGTTAAAGACTGGCTGCGCCCAAGCAAAACCTCAGGCCAGATGGATGGCTCGAGACCAAGCATTTGAAACGCGCCTTATTGTTCGGCAATACGTTGCTGCGAAAGCTGAGCCAAGTAAACTTCCAGGTTGGTGTAACCGTCCATTTCGAGGACTTTGCCCAGTGCGATGCCGTTGTTGTCGGCCAGCTTCGGGTTCAGACCATGCTGCGTCTCCCAGGCATCCGGCATGCCATCACGGTCTGTGTCCAACGGCGTGTTCGGAGGGTTCAAACCAAATTTGAACGCATCCGTTTCGGGATTGATGTTCAGCGGTCGCGGGTCAAACTCGCGGCGTTGCACGAATCCCATCAGGCGACGGTCCATCGGGTCTCGAGGGAACGCGCCAGCGTTGGTCACGACATTGTTCAGCAGTGCCTCGCCGCTCGCCTGGTAGGTGATTGCTGGGAATGGGTGGCGGCTCGAACGCACGAACGGCAACCCAGGTTGCGCCTGCGTGAACGGCATGCTCGAGTCCTTGACGGCCTGATCGAAATCGTTCGAGCCGTAGACAAGCTGAAAATCTTGAACGCCCGGAAAAAGGTTGATGCGGTTGTCCGAGAAAAACAACTGGCTTTGTGTGCTCGAGATGTTTGGTCCCTCAAACGTGAACATGCCGTAATTGTTGCCGGGTGAAAACGCGAAGTAATTCCCGACCGCGTTCATGCGGTAATGCACGATTGGACCATCGACGGGATTGGCAATCGCGTTTGTGGTTGACATCCAGATCGGACGGTGCGGGTCCCACATGACATTGTTGGAAAGCTCCACCTCCATGCTCGAACCCGCATCGGACGGAAAGTTCTCCCAGTTGAACTCCGGCAGGCGACCAAAGATTCGATTCCAAACATTGTGATGAATCGAGAGTCGCGTTTGCGGGAAACCTCGGGTTGGGTCGGTGTACGCCACCAGCATGCCACCGAATTCGACATGATCGCCGAGCGTTTCGGCCAGAATCGAATCCTGAATGGTGATGTCGCTCGACATCGAAATCTGCATCGCCTCGTCGCTGGCGTTCTCGGCGGACACGTGATCGATGATGCCGTTCTTGGCGCGATGCAGGCGCAAAGCGTCATCGGCATCGGTTGGGTTTGCCAACGATGCCGCAGGGCGCAACCGCAGGTGTCGCACCACAAAATTTTGCGGAAACCTTGCCGGCAACGGGCAGCCGTCTTGCTCACAGACGACATCGCCCTGGATCGCCAAACCGCGCAGGATCACGCCACCCGGCGAGCTTTGACCGGCGATGGTCACATCTCCCGACTCGAGCGTCGGCCAACCTTCAATCAATCCAGAGACATCGAAAACAATGGTGCGCGGCCCCGTTTGGTCAAGTGCCTCCTGCAACGATCCCGGCCCTTGGGCCGCGAGGGTGATCACATGCAAGATACGTCCACCACGACCGCCGCTGGCGAAGGCCCCGAACCCTTCTGCGCCGGGAAAGGCGAGCAGTTTGCCCGAACCCGAGGGTTGGGTTCCCGAACTTTGGTTGCTGCCGGTGCTGGCCGTGGCACATGCCACCAACGAGAGTGCCGCACAGGTGATCAGCTTTTGAACGACCGGCACGATCAGCCTCCTGTCGATGCGAAACCTCGGGCACAACAGATCGCCGTGAGATCAGAAAATGTTTTCGTCGCCAAGACTGTTCGCATCAAACGTACCAGGGTTGCGCTCATCCCTCGAGCCCATCTCGGCCCGGACGTTGGCGAGCATGTCGCACCACTCTCCGGCGCTGCGAGCGCCAGCCTCTACCGCTTCGATGGGGGTGCGAAATTTGGTCCCCTCGAGAAACCGTTTTTTCGCTTCCAATAAATAGTTCGTTTTTGCTGCCATGTCGGTATTTTAGGGGCTCTTTAGCAACCGACCTGGTGATTTTCCATCACGCCTGTGGCCCCATATCTGACCGCCTCGAGAGGCTTAAGATGACCGATTAGACCGTTCTGGAGGATGTTTCACGGCTGGAACGCAATGCTTTCATGGGCTGCTGTTGCTGCGCAATTTTGTTCAAGTCATGCGAAAGCAGCACACTCGAAAAAATCAAAGCGCAGTGGATTGAATTGATCCAATGGCTGCTTTAGTGCAGCGTCACACGAAAAATGCTGGTCGAGAATTGTGCATGAGTACGAGCCCTCGAGCTTTAAGACCCTCAAAATACCGTGTGACCGTCCACTAGAATGACATGCCTCTCGTTCGATTCAAACCTGAACCTCTGCAAGCTTGACCGTGCGACCTTCTTTCAAACTTCGTGTCGCGGCAACACTCAAGCGCAATGACTCGAGCGCATCGAATGTTCCCGGTGTCGGCCCGGAACCCGTCTCGAGGCAATGAATGAACGCCTCAATCTCGAGTCGGTACGCATCACGAAACCGATCCATGAAAAAATGAAAATGATCCGTCTCGAGCCTGCCATCGCCACCTGAACTCGAGCCG
>JANOWZ010000367.1:0-20015 GCA_031418155.1 Deinococcales bacterium | reverse complement strand
CGGCTCGAGTTTTCCATCGTGGCCATCCACATGAGTTTGAGCAGGCGCGTCTGGCTGAAATCCCCGAATTGATTGAAGGTGCTGTTGGTGCTGTTCCAACCGACCAATCCGGCCAACCAACCGGTGGACATGCCCCTGTTGCCATCCAAGTTGGCGTTGCCACCGTTGGCATTTTTGGTGCTGGGCGTACCTGCAATGCTTTGTAACTGCCATGCTAGGGGATCGGTTGCTGGTGTGAGGTTATTTCCGCTGCCAGAATTCACTCCGACAAAGAGAGCTGCATTGAGGGGATCTGTCACAGTGGTAAAAGGTTGGGCATTTTGGGCGCGAACGTATCGACTGGTGAGTGTGCTTGGAGGGCACCAGAAACCATAGTTTAATGTCACTTGGGCGGTCAAGTTGGTGGTGAATCCCCGATCCCGGTTGTAAGCGACCGTGGTTGGAACACTATTGACAAACTTATCGGTCCAGATTGAACGGATTGGGCCAGTACCAATGGTCGTTGTGGTTGCGAATGCACTGTTATTGGTGACGCATGAAATCC
This sequence comes from Deinococcales bacterium, assembly GCA_031418155.1. Classification (GTDB taxonomy): domain Bacteria; phylum Deinococcota; class Deinococci; order Deinococcales; family JAAFIG01; genus JANOWZ01. Next base: position 19,471 of record JANOWZ010000367.1, on the reverse strand, counting down.
CAGCAGCAAGCTCATTGGTGCCAGCCGCCGCAAACAGTCCATTGTTTGCATTGTTACCGATCAACAGTGGTCCATTGCTCGGGTAAAGTGGCAGAATCGAGTGGCTGGCAGCGGCCGAGATAAAATTGCCATTGCTTCCACCGTCGTAATTCGCTGCGCCACCCCTCACCATCAGGCCAAACGGGACGCTCGAGAAATACCGGCCAGAGCCAGCCGTCGCACTGTTCGCTGTGCTGTTCGGGGTGCCAATCAAACGTGGAATGAACCCTGTGATGTCACCTGTATTTTGATTGCTGCTGGTGGTGGTTCCCAGGGGCGAGTTCCAATTTTTCTGGTTGTATTGCCTACCTGTCGCCCCTGGAATGTTGTAGTAGTTCCACGGAACCCTGGCCGTATTTGTTGCCGCGAAATTGTTATTTTGGAACATCGCCGGGATGCGGGCTTGGTAGGTTTGATCGTTAATCAAATCCGATTGAAAGTAATTGGTGCGGAAATCTGGTGCGTCGTAATCACCGACCAGAATGTTGCCACCAGCCAAGAGCGCCACCCGAGGCAGGTAATCGGGATTTTTGTAGCTCGTGCTGCTCGCACCAGCATCGATCCGGCAGGCTTCAACGACGGTGCCGGTTTTGTCGCAACCGTAGACAAAATCCCCGACGATGTAGATGTTTCCACGCGCCACAATGCGGCCTTGGCCTTTGATCAGGCCACGGACCACGACATCACCGTTGACGTTGACCGTGCCGTTGATTTCAACGTATTTGTTTTCGTTGATCGAACCGGCATTGATGATCAAATTCCCATCGAATTTTCCGTTGGAGGCCAAGTCTGTTGTGGCGGTATTTGAGATTGCAGGGAACAAATCATTGGCGGTGATGGTGGTGCTGATGGTCATTTGGTTGGCTGCCAGACCACAGTTTTGTGGGAGAATGGTGACACCAACTGTATCTGTGTATCGACAGACCCTCAGGCTGAGCGCCCCGGTCGTTGCGTTGTAGTTGACATAGAAATTGTTTAACGCGGCACCGAAAGCTGTGCCTGTGGTGAGTTGCGTTGGCAAGAAATCGCGGTTGTTTGGGCTCGAGATTGCCTGGTAGAGAATCCAGCCTTTGTACGTGCTGGGACTGGCGAAAATTGCGTTCAATCCAAGTTGACGGGTTGCCATCAGCGCATTGCTGAGTTGATCGGTGATGGTGGTCGGTAGGCTGAGGCTGGTCGCTGCAAACGCACCGCCGAGGTTGGCTCGCACCGGGTCATAGCTGATCGGCAACGTTGGGGCTTGACCTGTGGCCGAGGAGGGGCGACGCACACCGTACAGGGCCGCACCGCTCTTGGCGACCAAGGTGCCAACTGGAGCAGCCGACAAGTAGGAGGACCATTCGCTGTCTGAAATGAGCGAATTGTTATCGCCATCGGTGATCACCGGTGGGAACACCGTTGGCAATGGACCATCTGGATAGCTGCCATTGTACGGAGCAGGTTTAACGGTGGTGTCGTCTGGATAGTTGTAGTACATTTTTTTGCTTTGCGCGGTCGGGTTGGTATACGAATTGAAAAGGGTGGCGTCTTTGGTCGGGTCGCCATTCGCAACGCCCATCTGCATCAGTGAGGTTTTGTCGAGGTTGCCTTTGATGCTTGTACCACCGGCGGTGGCAAAGTTGATACCGAACACTTGAGCGCTCGTACCGGAATTAAGTGGCGCGTTGGCATTTCTCGAGTAGAGGGTTCCAGCGATGATGGTGTCGCGGTGATGACCGCCGAAACTAAAATCAAGTGCGTCGGTGGTACTGAGCACACCGACACGGACTCGTTCAAAGCTCGCGTTTGCATCGGTGGAGTAGGCGCGGCGGATGGTGTCGATGCGCAGGTGGCAGAACGAGCAATTCGTGCTGTTGGTCAGCAATCCGAATCGGTCACCACCGAACGATGTGGTGGCAATTTTTAGGGTGCGTTCGATCTGTTTGGTCGCCAGCACCTTACCGGCCAAATCCGTGACATTTCCAACCGAGACAAGTCGCAAATTCATCTCGCCCGTATCGGCATCGTCCCAGCGCGTACCAGTGGTCGCGTAGGTTGCTTTTTGATTGCTTGCGATGTTGAAGTTTCCGCTGACTATTGATTTTGACAGCGTTTTGTCGTTCCAGAGATCGCTAAAGGTGCCCACAAGTCCGCTACCAGTGTTAGCACCGATGGGTGGGCAGGATTGATTGTTGTTTTTGCTGACACCTGAATTGGCGGTTGCCGGGTAAACTCCGTTCAACCATTTTTTGAACGCGCAGGTGTCAAACTCATCTTGACCTGGCGCTTTGTCCTTTGCGGTCCAATTGGTCAATGGCTGCCAGTAGATTTTGTCCAGTGCCGCCTCGATACCCGCCTCGGCAGCGTAAAAGGCTTGACTCGAGACAAGCGTGTCGGTACTGGTGCGCCTGTTGCCGAGTGCCATCAGACTCGTCACAGAGACCAGGGTTGCGACCAGAACCAGCATGATCAGCACTGTGACCAGCGCAATGCCTGTTTCTCGAGGGTGTGTCTGGCGTTTCAATCTTGGGGGAGAATTCTTCATACTTGCTCGAGTGTAGGGAAGGCACTCGAGCGTTAGAACCCCCTGTTGGGGGGGTGGTGCGCTTACCGTTCGAGGATTTGGCTGGCGAACGCGAAAATTCCGAACGCCGCGATGATCGCGCCGGAAATTTGGTTGATTGTTTTGAGGGCTCGAGGGTTAATTTTGTGGCGCAGACTGTTGGCGATGCTGGCGAGGGTCAGCCACCACAGTGCCGATCCGGTGAAAACCCCTGCGACCATCCAGGTGGCGCTGATGGCGTTGTTGGCCGCACCAACGCTGGCGATGATGCCGACGAAGTACAGAATCGAGATCGGGTTGGTCAGGACGAGCGCGAAGGTGCTGAGGTACATGGCTTGCAGGCTCGAGGCTTTGCTTTCGGCTGAATTTTGGGCGGGTTGGGCGTTGAAGGTTTGCCAGCCGAGGTAGATCAGGAAAAGGCCACCGATCAGGCCGAGCCAGAATTTTGCACCGATCATGAGGCTCGAGATGGCGGTGATGCCGAATGCGGCGATGCTGCCGAAGATCGCGTCGGCGCTGGCGGCCCCGAGGCCGGTCAGGAATCCGGCGGCGCGTCCGTGCGCGAGGGTGCGGCGGATGGTCAGCAGGCCAATCGGTCCGACGGGTGCGGCGATGGCAAGGCCGATGGTGAAGCCTTTGAGGAAGATCCCAATGTCGATCATGCCTGTGTCGATCATGCCTGTATCGATCACGTTTTGATTCCCAGCGGCAGCTTGGGGGTGTCTTTGGGGCTCGAGAGGACGATGGTGGTACGGGTTTTGATACCCTCATGCGTTTGGAATTCTCGGCTGATGATGCGCTCTAAGGCAGCGGTACTGGCACAACGGACTTTGAGCCAGTAGTCGTCTTCGCCGGTCATGTGGTGGCATTCGAGGATTTCGGGCATGGTTTGAATGCGGTCTAAAAACGGTTGGCGGGCTTCCGGGTGGCGCAGTTGCACGGCGATGTAGGCGAGCAACCCGCAACCGATCCGTTCGGGTTCAAGTTGGGCATGGTAGCCCTGGATGATGCCGCGTTCCTCGAGTTTGCGGGTGCGTTCGGCGATGGCGGGTCCGGTCAGGCCGAGGTCGCTTGCGAGTTCGGTCCAGGTGGTACGGGCATTGCGTTGTAATCGCTCGAGAATTTGAATATCAATCTTGTCTAGAATTTCTTGTTTGTATTCCATAGTAAATACCATAAGTTACTTTCAATTCTTTCGTCGAGGTTTGCGGGGTCAGTTGCAACCGCAAAAGCCAGAGAACTGCCCGCAAGATCCGACTCGAGCCGGTCCCATTACTTTCGATTGCAATAGTTGCTTCGCAGAAAACAACGTTTGAGACAACCTTTTCGCCGGGTCGTCGCGTGTCGGAAATGCACGCTGGGCCACCATTCCAGGCCGTAGGCTTGAGGGACCCACAAGCCACAAAGCCCCGCAACCAGTCGGATTCACCCCGCACCCCCGGAGTCACGGAGACACGCATGGAAACAGTTCAGGCCAGCCGAACCATTCCCCTCAGGCCCCAATGGGCTTGGCATTACCTCTGCGATGTGCTGCGTTGGGATTTGTTCTTGCCATTCGTGACCGAAGTGCGACGGCTCGAGGGTGAACGTTTCGAGCTTGGCTTATCGGACGGACGAAGCGCCCAGATGCGGCTGAGTTTGCGCGAACCGACCGAACGGCTCGAGTGGGTCACGACCGATCCGCGCTTTGTGGGTGGTGCAATTGTTGTGGAAAGGTTGGGTTTTCGCACCGGTGTGACCATTCAACTCGATTTGGATGAGCTACCGGCACACCCGTTCGATGCCGTACAAGCCGAACTCGAGGCGGGTTTGGACCGTCTGGTGCTGCACCTCTCGGACCGAGAGCCGATTGAACGCGGCCCGGAAGCCATGCGGGTGGCCGCTGGTCTGCCAAGCCTCACTGCCGATGAGGTTTCAAGGTTGCCGCGCATCCGTTGAGGGTTGATCGCGTTTCCGCTGGCTTTATGCTGAAGGCATGGGGCTTTCTGGGCATGTTCTTGTTGGGCGTGTGCGTGCCGAACTCGAGCGTTTGGCAACGCTTGCGCCCAAACTCGAGTTGCACCGGGTTTTGATCGCGGTCTCTGGTGGGCTGGATTCGGTGACGCTGCTGGCTTTGATGCGTGAAACCGGTTTGGATTTTTCGGTCGCACACCTCGATCACGGTATTCGGACCGAATCTGCCGACGATGCACGTTTCGTGCGAGAACTCTGTGCGGACTTGAACGTGCCGTTTGAACTCGAGCGCGTCAACATCCCTGAGATCGCGGCACGGCGCGGCTGGGGGCTCGAGGCCGCCGCCCGCAAGGTCCGGTATGACTTCCTGACCAGGGCAGCGAAACGGTCCGGCTCGAGCGCCATCCTGACGGCCCACACGACGGACGACAACGCCGAAACGGTACTGATGCAACTCTTGCGCGGCACGGTTCGGGCCACCGGCATTCCGCCCCGACGTGAGCGGATCTTGCGCCCGCTCCTCGGGGTTTCACGGGCCGAATTGCACGAATATGCCCTCGAACACGGTCTGCGCTGGCGCGAAGATGCCAGCAACACCGACACGCGCTTCACCCGCAACTGGATTCGGCATGAAGTGCTGCCACTGCTCGAGACCCGCAATCCGAACGTGCGCGGCAAACTTGCCGAACATGCCGAATTGATGCGCGATGAGGACGCGCTGCTCGAGGATGACGCGGCCCGCGTGCCAAGCTGGACAGATTGGCGGCATGAGCCCATCGCGTTGCAACGCCGATTGATTCGACGTTCGCTCGAGGCCGCCAGCATCGTCCCGGACCTTGGGCACATCGAAACGATCCGCTCGGCGTTGGGTACAGAGAAAGTCACGCGGGTATCCTTGGCGCAAAACAAAACCGCTGTGGTTCAAAACGGTGGCCTGCACATTTTCGGCCCAGACGCAAAGACCGCACACCTCGAGTGGCCCGCGTTCGATTTCTCGGGCTTTCCCTGGGCGAAACTGCGAACCCGTGCGCCGGGGGACCGGATTCGCTTGTCGGGCGGCACGCGCAAACTCTCCGACGTGCTGATTGACCAAAAAATTTCCCGAGAAACCCGCAACCAGATTCCACTCGTGGCCCAAAATTCGGAAGTCCTTTGGATCGGCCTCGAGCCCCCAGTGCTGGATGTGCGCATCGGCAGCACCCAAGATCACGAGTTTGAAGCCATGACCCAGGCGCTCGGGTTGGCCCGAGAAGCCTTCAACGCTGGCGAAGTTCCGGTCGGTGCGGTCGTCATGCGGGCTGGAGAAATCGTTGGATACGGCAGAAACCGATCCCGGCAAGGCACCGACATGACCCTGCACGCCGAACTCGAGGCAATCCGTGATGCCTGCCGGAACCTTCAGACCGCGCACTTATCGGATTGCACGCTGGTCGTGACACTCGAGCCTTGCCTGATGTGCCTCGGTGCGGTGCTGGAATCCAGAATCCGCAAAGTGGTCTTCGCAGCCCGCAACCCAAAAAACGGGGCGCTCGGCGGTGTGATCGATGCCAGCCGCGCCGATTGGATGCACCGGTTTCAAGTCCGATCCGGGTTGCTGGATCGTGAATCTGCCGGGTTGCTCGAAGCTTTTTTTACCAAAATCCGATTTCAAACCGAAACTTGAACGGCACGCGCAGGCTCGACTTACGATCAGGCAGATGGCTTTTGCAATGGAAACTTGTGCGCTCTGGACGCACTCGAGGTATGCTTTCTACTCGAGCCAACGTATTCGCCGATACTTGAGCGAATCTTTGGAAATAAAACTTCTTTCACGTTTGCTCACAGTTCATGAGAAATACCCTGCTACCGTCAAGACAGTTCAAACGGGGCACAAGCCCCAAGGAGGAACACATGAATTTCAAAGCCCTGCTGTCCACCGCCCTGCTCACCGTTGCCGGAACCGTATTCGCGCAATCACAACCGCAGATCAGCCCGCAAAGCATCATTGTCAACCCGGTTCAAAACGACCTGCAAGTGAATGTCAGTGTGGATCGCGCCGGTGAGAACCCAAGCTACCGCATCGGCGAAAAAATCCGCATCACTGCCAGCGTCAACCAAGATGCCTATGTCTACCTGTTCAGCGTGCACGCCGATGGCACAATCGATTTGATCCTGCCGAACCAACTCTCGAGCGGTAACGTCTTCTTGCGTGCCGGAGAATCCCGCAACTTCCCACCCACCAACGGTGGCTACCTGTTGCAAGTCGATGGTCCAGTCGGACAGGACAAGGTTCTGGCCGTCGCCAGCAAGCGCCAACTGAACATCGACGAACTTGTCAGCTTCAAAGGCAACCAACCGTTCGCCACGATCACCGTCACCGGTCAGGACAACCTGGCTCGGGCACTCAGCATCATCGTGCAACCCGTGCCAGCCAGCGATTGGGTCACGAACGTCGCGTACTTCCAAGTGCAACCACGCACCGCCACACCACCGGCAGCCACGACCGGCAACGTGCAAGTCACCACCCGGTCCGGTGCAGCCGTATACCTGGATGGAACCCTGGTCGGCAACGCCCCAATCAACTTCCAAGCCAGCCCAGGCCGTCACGAAATTCGCGTCAAGCTTGACGGTTACAAAGATTTCGTCGCCACCATCAACGTTGTTGCGGGCCGCACCGTAAACCTCAACGCGCCACTGGTGCAAATCGCTCGGGAGGGCACGCTCAGCATTCGCTCCAACGTCGCAGGAGCACTCGTGTTCGTCAACGGCCAACAGGTCGGACGCATCGGCAACAACGGCACATTCAGCATCGCTGGCCTACCCGTCGGCAACCATGAAGTTGTGGTCATCGCACGCGGCTACCGCGCCTTTGTCAGCGATTTCAGCATCGATCCCGGACAGGTCACGGCCTTGACCGCCAGCCTGACCCGCATCTAAACCACACCATTTCAAGGCAACAAACACACGAATCCTCCGCTTGAGTTGAGCGGAGGATTTTGATCTTCGGACTACTTCAAGACTTTACGGATCGCCTCGATCAGACAGCGGCCGCACTCGAGTTTCACCTCGCGGCACTCGAACGATCACGAGACACGGGCGATGTTGAAAGCGAGATGGCTGCGCTCTTAAACTTGGGTCGTATTTACCTGAATGATGAGCCACAAAAAGCACTCGAGCCATTGACGAAGGCGCTCGAGCGGGCCGAACAAACCGGACGACAAAAAACGATTTTTGGGGCACACGAATTGCTGGCCGAAACCCACGACCGGCTCGGAGACAGCAAACGGGCACTCGAGCATTTCCGTGAATTTCACCGGATTGAAAAACTGGTCTTCAACGACGAACGCGAACACAAAACCCGGCAACTGAGTATTCTATTCGATCTTGAACGCGCCCGACACGAAGCCGAAGTCTACCGCCTGCGCACCGATCTCGAGCGGGAAGCCAAAGAGCAAGCAGAACAAACCGTTCTTCAACGCACGCATGAACTCGAGCTTGGTCATCAGATCATTGAGCGCCAACGCACCGAGTTGCAGCAGCAAGTCGAACGCCTGCATCAACTTTTGGATCAGAACGAAACCCTACGCCATCGCTTGGTGCTGGCCGCGACACGCAGCACCGCCCTGAACGAACGGTTCCTGCGTCGCCTGAGTGCCGAATTGCACGATGGCCCAGCACAAGATTTGGGCTTCGCGCTTTTGAAACTCGATAGTGGGGAACTCAACGCGAACGCCAAAACACTGCCTGCCGAAGCGAGCAAACGCTACAGCAAGGAACTCGAAGCGATCCAAAACTCAATCAGTCGCGCCCTCGCCGAGATGCGAGCCATGGCCAGCGGCATGTGCCTGCCCGAACTCGAGCACCTTTCGCTGGTCGCCACGCTCGGGCGCGTGATTCAAACCCACAAACGCCGCACGCAAAGTGATGTGACGTTGGTGATCGAACGCTCACCCGTGGAGGTGGCATTGCCGATCAAAATCACCGCCTATCGCATCGTGCAAGAATCACTCACCAACGCTTTCAAACACGGTGGCGGCCAAGACCAAACGGTGCGACTGCTCGCCACGCCCGAAGAGGTTCTGCTCGAGATCAACGATCACGGTCCTGGTTTTCAACTCGGGAACGTCCTCGAGCGCAACGAACGGCTCGGGTTGGTTGGAATGCGTGAACGCGCCGAGAGTCTGGGCGCAACCTTTCGCATCATCAGTGCACCGGGCGAAGGCACCCAGGTCAGCGTCCATTTGCCATTGCGAAACCCAAGTGTCACCCAAGGAAGACAAGAGGCTTGACCTTGAGGATTCCAGCCTCGATTCGCCTCAACCCGAGCAAGCCGATGGCATCTCGAAGCGCACGATCAACCTGGTGATCGTCGATGGCCACCCGTTGTTTCGAGAGGCCACCATTGCCGCCCTGCAAACCGATCCGCAAATTTGCATTCTTGGCGAAGGCTCGAGCGCCCCGGACGCGCTGGCACTCGCCACACGCTTGCAACCTGATCTGATCCTGCTCGATGTTGCCATGCCAGGTGGAGGACTGGCCGCCGCTCGAGCCATCGCCTCCACAAACCCGAACATCAAAATGGTGATGCTCACGTTCTCGCAAGAAGAGGACGACGTGCGCAAAGCCATCACCGCTGGGGTGCAAGGCTACGTGCTCAAGGGGGTCAGCGGCAGCGAATTGCGCACCATTGTTCATGCGGTATTTAACGGCGAACACTTCATTTCGTTGGCAGTGTCTCGAGCCGCAATCGCATCGCAGCACCCCAAACAACAAAGCCCATTCCTCTTGAATACGGTCCGAGCTCCGTTGTTTAAAGGACCGTCAGTTTACCCGCGGGAACTTGAAGCGATCCTGCCCGTTAGGGGCTGAAGTCGGAATGATGCTCGAGTTAACATCGGCAACCTAAATTCGGACTAATCTAAAATCATGCAAACCCAATCTGCACAAATCCAAACTGGAGAGGCCCGAACCTCGAGCGATACGCAGGCCCAAATCGCGGTCGTCGTTTCGTTCATCGCCACACTGACGTTAAACACGCTGGCGGTGACACTGCCGCTGTTTGGGCGTTCGACCAAAGACATCTCGGATTCCTACCCGAGCTTTTTCACCCCGGCGGGCCTGACCTTTTCAATCTGGAGCATCCTGTACCTGTCGCAACTCGCCTTCACCGTTTTTCAGGCGCTTCCAGCACAGGCCACGAACTCGAGCATTCGCAAGATTCGTTGGCCCATCGTGGCGGCGAACCTGTTCAACGCAACCTGGATCGTCGCGTGGCATGGCTTGGTCGTTTGGGCAAGCATGCTCTTGATGATCGGTTTGCTGCTGAGCCTGATCGTCGCGTACAACCGCCTCGAGATCGGCGTAAGCAAAGCCTCGAGCGAGACTGAATCATGGTTGGTACGCCTGCCGGTTAGCCTGTACCTGGGTTGGATCACTGTTGCGACCGTGGCAAATGCGGTTTCGTTGTTGATCGACTTTGGCTGGAGCGACACCGGCCTGATCGGACGGATCAGCGCAGCGCTGTTGGTGCTGGTCGCGGCGGGCATCGGTGCAGCCTTCAGCCTGAACCACCGCGACGTGGGTTACAACCTCGTGCTGCTCTGGGCGTTCCTGGGCATTTACTTGGCGCGTCCCGGCGAACCTTTGGTCGTCGCTGGCGTGATCGCCGGAGCCTTGGTTGTGCTCGCCGGAATCGTTGTCTCGAGGTTGCCCGGACGCGCCCCGCCGCTCTCGAGAATCTGATTTGAGCCATGATCATTTCACGCGAATGACGACCTTGCCTTTCGCATGTCCGCGCTCGGCATAATCGTGCGCATCCCGGATGTGCTCGAGTGCGAAAACCTGATCGATGACCGGTTTGAGTTCGCCCAGCCTGACCGATTCGGCGATCTTCTCAAGTCGCGCCCCAGTCGGCTGCATGAAAACGTAAGCGACGCGCACGCCCGCCGCTTTTGCTGCGGCCTCATCGGGTTGCTTTGAGATCGAAACGAGTTGCCCACCTTTTTTGAGCATCGCGTACATCTCTGTTTGATCCGCGCTGCCCATCGTTTCGAAGACGTAATCCATATCGCGCACAAGATCGTTCGGATTGTGGGTCGTGTAGTCGATCACCTCATCCGCGCCCAGTTTACGGACCCACTCGAGGTTCGCCGTGCTCGTCGAGGTGACGACGTGCGCCCCGCGAGCATGCGCGAGTTGAATCGCCAACGTGCCGACTCCGCCCGAACCGGCCCCGATAAAAATCTTGTTTCCCTTTTGCAAATCCATCGTCTCGAACATCACCTGCCACGCGGTGTGTGCGACCAGCGGAAGCGATGCGGCCTGCTCAAAGGAAAGTGATTCGGGTTTGGCAACGATCAGTTGCGCATCGACCGCGACCATCTCGGCATACGTGCCCTGCCGTGCGATGTCGGAACGGCTGAACACTGCGTCGCCAATTGTAAAACTCGAGACTTCACTGCCCAATGCCGCGACCGTACCGGCGACATCCCAACCGAGTACCAGTGGCATCGGAAAGTTGAGCATGCCTTTGAAGTGACCCTCGCGGATTTTCCAATCGACCGGATTAACACTCGCAGCGTGAACCTCGATTAGAACATCGTTTGGTCCGATCTCAGGGTTTGGTAGTTCACCAATTTTGAGTTGATCCGATCCGCCATATGCTTCGATGTAGGCCGCTTTCATTCGTGATCCTCCTCTGTAAAACTTTGGTGCCAAGTTCGCCCTCGAGCCTCAAGCGCCATCTTCCGAGAGCCGTTCTGCCGGTTGGTCAGTGACACCATCAAACGTTTCGGAATCGGTCAGGCCCTCGAGTTCTCCGCGATCTGTGCCGCGTCCATCGCCGTACCCTTGTGCGCTGACCTCATCGTCGTTCACGCCATCGTTCTGGTTATCCACCTCGTTGCTGATCCCATCGGTGTGTGAAAGGAGTTCACGTGTCACGTCGTTCATGTCCGGGTCGTGTTCGGCCTCGAGTTCGGCCTCGAGATCGGCATTGTTACTTTCGGTCGAGTTCAGATCGTCGGATGCGGATTGCGTGCTGTCATCACTCTCGAGACTGTCTTCGGATGAGGTATTTCCCTGTGATGGATTCATGTTGTTTCCTCCATGGTCAATCCGTTGGCGGTAGGTTTCTCTACACGGCGGATTCGGTGATTCAAATTGCAGCGTATGGACGCTGGCTGACCTGTGGCTGAATGCCCGCTGACTGTGAGGATTCCAACTCCCTCAATTTTTGATGCCCAAGCGGAAGACTCGAGCAGTGGACACTCTGTGGTAACGCTGTGGCGTGATGCTGACCGATATGACCCAATTGCGAAAACCCAATCAGCCATCAACATCTGAGTCACCGAATCCCGAGGATCAAAAAAAGCGCGACGAGATGCAACGTCGCACGCGATTCACGATTCCTTACCTGATCGGTGCATTCGTGCTGATCTGGTTGTTTCAGGATTTTGTGCTCGCACCGTTGGTGATTCGTTCGACGCAAATTCCTTACAGCGAGTTCAAACAAAAACTTTCGGTCGGCGAGATCACTGAAGTCGTGGTCGGAATGAACCTGCTGGTTGGCACGTTCAAGAATCCAGATGCGAAAGCCAAGCCGGAACAAAAAAACTTACCGTTCACCACGACGATGATTCTGGGGACCGACCTTAACTTGCTGGCCGCGCTCGAGGCCGCGAACGTCAAGTTCGAGTTTCAAAAACCGGCCAGCGGTTTGGGAAGTTTTTTGCTGTCCTGGCTGTTCCCGTTGGCGCTGCTCGGCGGATTTTATTATTTGAATTACCGGCGGCTCGGGGCGATGGGCGCGAACGGTGGCGGGCTCGGCGGGATTTTTAGCGTCGGCAAAAGTAAAGCCGTCTCGGTCAAATCTGAGGAGATCGGCGTGACCTTCAAAGATGTCGGCGGTGCGGACGAGGCGATCACCGAGTTGCAAGAGATCATCGCCTTTCTCAAACGTCCAAAGGATTTCGAGAAACTTGGCGGGCGCATCCCCAAAGGTGTGCTGCTGCTCGGCCCGCCGGGAACCGGTAAGACACTGCTCGCCAAGGCCACGGCGGGTGAGGCGGGCGTGGCCTTTTTTGAAACGAGTGGTTCGGAGTTCGTCGAGATGTTCGTCGGTGTCGGTGCGGCCCGCGTGCGCGACCTGTTCGAGCAGGCACGCAAGGCCGCGCCCGCGATCATCTTCATCGACGAGATCGACGCGATTGGTCAGGCTCGAGGTGGCATCAACATGGGTGGCAACGATGAACGCGAGCAGACGCTCAACCAATTGCTCTCCGAGATCGACGGCTTCAAAGTGGATTTGGGCGCACCGGTGATTTTCATGGCGGCCACGAACCGTCCCGAGGTGCTCGATCAGGCGCTCCTGAGGGCGGGCCGTTTCGACCGGCAGATCACGGTCGATGTGCCGGACCTGATTGGACGGGCGCAAATCCTGAAGATTCACGTCAGGGGCCTGCAACTCGAGCCGGGGTTTGACCTCGAGCGGGCCGCGAGGATCACGCCGGGAATGACCGGTGCCGACCTCGCCAACGTTCTGAACGAGGCGGCGTTGCTGGCGGCACGGCGGCAGGCGACGGCCATCGCTTTCAAAGATTTCGAGGCGGCCATCGAACGGGTGGTCGTCGGGCTCGAGCGCAAGTCCAGGCTGATGAACGAATCCGAACGGACGCGGGTCGCGTATCACGAGTCGGGACACGCGATGGTGGCGAACCTGGTGCCGCACGGCGATCCAGTCTCCAAGATCAGCATCGTGCCGCACGGTCGCGGGGCGCTCGGCTACACGCTGCAAATGCCGACCGAGGACCGGTATCTGCTGACCACCGATGAACTCGAGGACCGCTTGTGCGTGATGCTCGGCGGTCGTGCCGCCGAACAGGTCGTCTTTCAAAGCATCAGCACTGGCGCGGCGGACGACATTCAACGGGCGAGCGAATTGGCGCGGCGCATGGTCAGCGAGTTCGGCATGAGCGCCAAGCTCGGATCGGTGCGGTACGCCGGGCCGCAAATGCAATACCTGCGCGGCATCGGGCAGGCGGATGAGCAACTCAGCCCGGAGACGCGCAAAACCATCGACAGCGAGGTGCAACGGTTGATCACCGAACAGTTTGATCGGGCCACAACGTTGCTCGGTCAACACCGCTCGGCGCTCGAGACCTTGGCGCAGGGCTTGCTGAAACTCGAGACGCTCGAGGGCGGCATGGTCAAACAGGCGCTCGATCAGGAGGCAAAACCCCAAGCGGTCGGCGCGGGCGTGTGAGGTGCTCGAGAACCGCTGGAGAATCATGCTGGTACGATCCGGTATGAAAGTGATCCGATGACTGCATCGCGGGCCGCACCGCAGGCCGAACACCATCGGATCGTCTTTCTCTTTGACGTGGACAACACGCTCTTGGACAACGATCAAATCATCAACGATCTACGGTTGCACCTCGAACACGAATTTGGTCTCGAGCAGAGCGAATGTTACTGGCGTTTGTTCGAGGCCCGCCGTACCGAGATCGGTTACGCCGATTACCTCGGCGCGTTGCAGCAGTACCGGCTCGAGTACCCGCACCATCCTCGAATCTTGAAGATGTCATCGTTCCTGATCGATTACCCGTTTGCGGACCGGCTCTACCCGAAGGCGCTCGAGGTGATCCACCACCTGCGTCGCGCAGGTCCTTGCGTGGTGCTCTCCGATGGCGATGTCGTTTTCCAACCGCGCAAAGTTGAACGTTCCGGGATTCTCGAGGCGGTACGTGGTCAGGCACTGATTTACATTCACAAGGAACACGAACTCGAGGATGTCATGCGTCGCTTTTCCGCCGATCATTACGTGATGATCGATGACAAATTGCGAATTTTGACGGCCTTGAAAACGATTTGGGGCGCTCGAGTCACCACGGTTTTTCCGCGCCAGGGTCATTATGCGCTCGATCAGAAAGTGCTCGAGTTGTACCCGGCGGCAGACATCACGGTTGAACGCATCGGTGACCTGCTCGAGCACGATCCAGAATCGTTTGGTCGGAAATAATGGTTCGCGGCTGGGCGCATTTTGAATGTGTTGAGGATAGGTTTGGAGGCTCGAGATGATGCAACGAAGCGGAGCAGTTCCTGAGGCGCGACCCAATGGAGGTCCGCCCGGTGGTGGTCAAGGTGGAGGTCGTCCCAAGGCCACGTCCGGAGGCAATAAAGCGGTCTGGCGGGCGCTCGGAGCCTTGCGCGATTATAAACTCGAGACCGGTGCTGCGCTCGTCGCGTTGTTGCTGGTCACGGCGGCGAACCTGATCGCGCCGCAATTGATTCGGCTCGCGGTCGATGGCGGCATCGCCAAGCGCGACCCGAACGTGATCCTGACGGCGGTGCTTGGACTGGTCGGTGTGGCGGTCGCTCGAGGCTTGTTCACCTTCGTTCAGGGTTATCTTGCAGAACGCGCCTCGCAGGGGGTGGCTTTCGATTTGCGCGAGGGCCTGTTCTCGAAGCTGCAACGCCTGAGTTTCTCTTACTACGACCAGGCCCAGACCGGCGAGTTGATCACCCGCCTGACCAGCGATGTTGAACAGGTCCGAACCTTCGTTGGCGGTGGCATCGTGCAGATGATCGCGGCAGTCGTGACGCTGATCGGCAGCATCGTCTTGCTGCTGGTGATCAACGTGCCGCTCGCGTTGGTCGCGCTCGTTTCGATTGTGCCGATTCTGCTGCTGCTCGGGCGTTTCATCGCCAGCGTCGGACCGCTGTTCGGCAAGGTGCAGATGGCGCTCGGCAAACTCAACTCGATCTTGCAAGAAGACTTGCAGGGCCTGCGCGTTGTGCGAGCCTTCAGCCGCGAGGCTTACGAGAGTAAACGTTATGGGGCCGCCAACGATGCGCTGCGTGACCGCAACCTCGAGACGGTCCGGGTGATCTCGACGAATTTTCCACTGATCGGATTCTTTGCCAACCTCGGGACGCTGGCGGTCGTCTGGTACGGCGGGCTCGAGATTCTCGGCAATCGGCTTTCGGTCGGCGAGTTGATCGCCTTCACCTCGTATCTGGGATTCATGCTGCAACCGATTCTGACGCTCGGATTTCTGGCCGCCGGTCTGACGCGGGCCGGTGCCAGCGCCGTGCGCGTCTATGAGGTGCTGGATGCGCCGCTCGAGGTCAGCAGCAAACCCGGCGCGATGCTGTTGCCCGCACTCGAGGGTCGGGTCGAATTTCGGGATGTCAAATTTCGGTATGTCGGCAGCGAGCGCGAGATTCTGCGCGGCGTGAGTTTCACCGTCGAACCCGGCAGCGTCGTCGCCATCCTCGGCACGACCGGTTCGGGCAAAAGCACGCTGACCAATTTGATTCCGCGCTTTTACGACCCGAGCGCCGGACAGGTTTTGATTGACTCTCATGACGTGCGCGAGGTGGACCTCTCGAGCCTGCGATCCCAGGTGGGAATCGTGCTGCAAGATGCGTTGCTGTTTTCGGGATCGGTGCGCGAAAACATTGCCTACGGTCGGCCCGAGGCGAGCCAACCCGAAATCGAAGCTGCGGCTCGAGCGGCCCAAGCGCACGAATTTATTTCCAAGCTGCCGCAGGGGTACGAAACCGTGGTCGGTGAGCGCGGTGTCGGGCTTTCCGGTGGGCAGCGTCAACGCATCGCCATCGCTCGAGCGTTGCTGGTCAATCCGAAATTGCTGATTTTAGACGACAGCACCTCGGCGGTCGATGCGCAGACCGAGGCGTTGATCCAAGACGCGCTCGATCAATTGATGCGAAGCACCAAACGCACGACCTTCGTGATCGCGCAACGCATCAGCACGGTGCGCGAGGCGGATCTGATTCTGGTGCTCGATCAAGGCGTGATTGCGGCCAGCGGCACCCACGAGGAACTCTTGAGCGAGAGTCCGCTGTACAACGAAATTCTCGGATCGCAACTCAAACCGGACGCGCCCCGGGTCGCGGATCGAACAGAAGCCTCGAGCGCCGAGAACTCGAGCACCGGTTCCTCGAGCAACAGCCTCTCGAGCACCACGAAGGTCGGTGATCCAGCGTGAGGGGCGGACCTCCGGGAAGCCTGCAAGCGATGGCCTCGATCAGCGAGGAGAAAGCCAAGAACCACAGCGTGGCCGGACGCAGGCTGCTCGCCGAATTCAACCCGTACCGCTCGAGCCTCGCGCTGGTGCTGACCCTGGTCGTGATCCTCGCCGTGACGCAGGCGTTCGCGCCGTGGTTGGTTGGTCGGGCCATCGACGAGAACATCGCCAACCGTGATGCTCGAGGTTTGGCGATTCGAATGCTCGAGTTGCTGGGTGTCTACGTTGTTGGCACACTCGTCGGTCGTGCGCAAACGTTTTTGATCGGCAGCATCGGGCAAAAACTACTGGCCGGATTGCGGGCGCGGTTGTTCGATCAATTGCAGCATTTGCCGCTCTCGTTTTTTGACAAGCGACCCATCGGCGACCTGATGAGCCGCGTGCAAAGCGATGTCGATACGCTCTCGCAACTGCTTGGACAGGGGTTGACGCAGGTGCTCGGATCGTTGTTTGGACTGGTGGGAATTCTCGTGGCGATGCTGATCTTAAACGTGCCTTTGGCGCTCGCCAGTTTCACGGTCATCCCGATCATGCTACTGACCACCTCGTTTTTTGCCGCTCGAGCCCGTGCCGCCTTTCGCAAAACCCGAGAGACAGCGGGCGATGTGACCGCCGATTTGCAAGAGGAAATCGTCGGTGTCCGCGAGACCCAAGCCTTCAACCGCACCGAGGCGAACATCACCAAGTTTCGCACCCGCAACGCCGCCAACCGTGACGCGAACGTTTCGGCGGTTGGGATCACGAGCGCTTTCACCCCGGCGATAGACGTGCTGGCGACGCTCGCCAATGCGCTGGTGATCGGTTACGGCGGTTGGCTTTCGATCAACGCCGGAATGAGCGTCGGACTGATCGCCAGTTTCTTGTTGTACGTGCAACAGTTTTTCAGGCCGATTCAACTCGCCTCACAGGTTTACACGCAATTTCAGAGTGCGCTTGCCGGGGCCGAACGCATCTATGCGATTCTGGACGAACCTCGAGAACCCGCCGATGCGGCTGGTGCGGCACGGCTCGAGCAGTCGAAGGGTCGGATCGAATTCGAGAACGTCGTTTTTGCCTACGATCAATCCAAAATCGAGGCCCAAAAGGGGGCCGCCCGCAAGGTGCTTCAGGATGTCAGCTTCACCGTCGAACCGGGCCAAACCGTCGCCATCGTCGGCAGCACCGGCGCGGGCAAAACGACCATCGCCAGCCTGATCCCACGCTTCTATGATGTGACCTCGGGCTGCGTCAAAATCGATAGGACGGACGTGCGCGATCTGTCGCGTGAAAGCCTGCGCTCGAGCATCGCCATGGTCTTGCAAGAGGCGTTCTTGTTTTCCGGCACGGTCGCCGAGAACATCCGTTACGGCAGGCTCGAGGCGACGCAGGCCGAAGTTGAGGCGGCGGCGAAGGCTGTCAACGCGCACGAATTCATTCTGGCATTGCCCCAGGGTTACGAGACGGTGCTGCAAGAAGGTGGCAACAACCTCAGCCAAGGCCAACGCCAACTGCTCAGCTTCGCTCGGGCCGTGATCCGCGATCCGCACATCCTGATTCTCGACGAGGCCACCGCCAACGTCGATACCCGTACCGAGGCGATCATTCAGAAGGCGCTCGAGACCTTGCTGGCCGGACGCACCAGCGTCGTCATCGCCCACCGCCTGAGCACGGTTCGCAATGCGGATGTGATCCTCGTGGTCAGTGCGGGACGGATCGTTGAACACGGCACGCACGAGGAATTGCTCGATGTGAAGGGTCGGTATTTTGAGTTGTATCAGCAGCAGTTTCGCTCGCAACCGGCCAAGCTCGAGGTGGTCAGCAAATAGGACCTTAAAGTTTTTGAGCGGTGCCCCGTTGACCAACCCGCAACTCGCCAAGGGTCAGGGCGTGCAAATGCTGCCCGAACAAGACCTGCTTTCCTTGACGGCGATAGCCAGCCATTGTCCGCAATGGTTCCAAATGAATGCCTCCAGTAGAAGGCTCGAGGTTGACCATCATGCAACGTGCGCAGCCTTCATGGACCTTCAACTCGAGCGTACCCAATTGCAGTTTCGACCAGCCATCCTCAGCGTAAGCGTCCATGCCACGCACCACCAAGTTTGGACGAAAACGTTCCACGCCCAATGGTATTCCGACCCGATTCTCGAGGTCAGATAGCGATGATTCCTGAATCAAATGCAACGGGTTACCATCGGCAAAACTCAGACGTGAGGGACCAAAGCCGGGATTCATGCGTCGCTCGGCGCGGTCCGGCATCCAAACCAAACTGAGGCTCGAGGAGAACAGTTCGCTGAACCATGCGCTGGCCTCCGGGCCGACATCCAAACCCAGCATCCAGTCAGCCCAGACGCGCACTTGTCGTTCTGGGCCTTCGGGTCGCAATGGTACGCGCAACTCAGGCATGGCTGGGGCATTGAGGACCAAGTGCTCGGGTTCAACTCGGGTGGAAACGGTCAACAACTTCGCCTGCTGCCGTGCCGTCATGAGGTTGCCTGCCGGGTCTACCAGCATGAATCTCCGGTCATGCTCGAGGCCACGCTCGATGACTTGAGCACAGGCAACCTCAATGCCTTGGGCCGATTTGAGTGGATAAATGAACAATCTGGTCAATTCGAGTTCGTTCACATGGCTCCGTAGGATTTTGTTGGTTTCTTGTCCGACTGTTTTAACACTTTTGACCGCAAGTGTTTGCTGCAATGCTATTCAAGGTGATGAATGTTTGACCTCCTCCGCTTTCGCATCCGATTCCTTGGCTTTGGATTTTTGCGAGAGATACCATCCCAAGGCTGCAACGACAGCGGCGATGCCACCGCCAACCTCGAGCACATTGCGATCCGAGTCGCCGCGAATCACGACACCCAAAAACAACACCGACATGGCGACCACGACAACACCAATCAAGTTTTGCTTGAGGTCATCGAGCGTTTCA
>JANOWZ010000366.1:0-2823 GCA_031418155.1 Deinococcales bacterium | reverse complement strand
TCTGGCAGGCGTTCCTCGATGATTTTCGGGTCCAAATGCGTGATGTCGAGAAGGATGTAATCCTTGTTCGGTCCCGCGCCGCGACCCTCGCGGATTTCCATGTACATGCTGCGCGAAACAATGTCTCGAGGTGCGAGGTCTTTGATGGTGGGCGCGTACTTTTCCATGAACCGCTCGCCGAGCGCGTTGCGCAGAATGCCGCCCTCGCCGCGCACACCTTCGGTCAGCAGCACGCCGAGTTTGTACAGACCGGTCGGGTGGAATTGATAGAACTCCATGTCCTCGAGCGGAATGCCACGCCGGTACGCGATGCCGGTCAGGTCGCCGGTCAGGGCGTGCGCGTTGCTGGTGACTTTGAACATCCGTCCGTTGCCACCCGTGGCGAGCACCACGGATTTCGCGTGGAAGGTGTGCAGTTCGCCGGTCGCAATTTCCATGGCGACAACACCTTTGCAAACTTTTTCGTTGCCGGGTTCATCGTCCATAATCAAATCAAGGACCAGGTACTCGTTGTAGAAATTCACGCCCGCTTTGATGCTCTGTTGGTAAAGCGTCTGCAAAATCATGTGGCCGGTGCGGTCGGCGGCGTAACAGGCACGATGCACTGGAGCCTTACCGAATTCTCGGGTGTGACCACCGAATCGGCGTTGCGCGATCTTTCCATCTGGCGTGCGGCTAAACGGCAATCCCATGTGCTCAAGTTCGAGGACCGCCTCAATCACGTCTTTGGCGAAGATTTCGGCGGCATCCTGATCGGTCAGGTAATCGCCACCTTTGATCGTGTCGAACATGTGCCATTCCCAATGGTCTTCGTCCACGTTACCGAGCGCCGCGCCGACTCCACCTTGGGCCGCGCCAGTGTGCGAACGGGTTGGGTAGAGTTTGCTGAGGACCGCGACGGAACCGGTCGCATTTTTGGTCGCATACAGTGCGGCCATCAATCCAGAACCGCCCGCTCCAACCACGATCACATCGTATTTATGTTCTTTCATTTGAAACTCCTTGCTGTGAATCAAGCTGTGAAACCGGTTGAATGTGGAACCTCGAGCCTGAAACGATCATTTCGGCGGAGCAGTGATGAACAGCGCCAGCACGCCAAAGACCAGAATCCCCGCGATGACCGTATACGAGACCGTCTTGATCCAGAATCGGGATTGTGGGCTGCGGGTGTTGTCATCGATCACGTAACGCAGTCCGTTCGTACCGTGCGCCACACCGAGCGAGAGCAGCGCAAACAGGTAAAGCTTTTCGGTGACTTCGGAATACTTGTAAACCACCGCGTCGTAATCCCAGCCGATTTCAGAGGTGATGATGTAATTGTTGAACAGGTGAAAGAACGTCAGCAGCACCAGGAACGATCCCGACAGGCGCATGAAAACCCACCAGACCAGTTCCGGGTTGCTCGAGGCTTGAGAGCGGGCATCTTTGAAGCTGCGGGCCTTGATTGCCATTTCAGGCCACCTTTCCCGTCAGGTGCCCGACGATTGGCTGGGGTTGCTCGAGGTGCGTCTGTGGATTGTCATCGAAGATGCGTGGCAGATTGTAGGCCAGTGCCACAGAGACCGAGGCGACCGAAAGTGCCAGGACGCCGTACCAAAGTTGGCGTTGGAATTTCACGCCGAACGCCGTGAAATCCATCAATATGATTCGCAAACCGTTGAAGGCGTGATACGCAACTGCGCCCGCTACCGCGATCAACCCGAAACGAAAGAACGGTAGTTCGTAGGTTTTGTGAATCGCCATGTACGCCGATTCACCTAACATGTGCGAGCCGATGCTGACCGTGTGAATCAACAAATACGCCAGAATCGCCAGCCCGGACAGACGGTGCAAGTAAAAAGCCCATTGGCCCTCTCTACCTTTGTACATTCGTGCCTCCTTTAACCTGGTTAAACATTAGCCAAAGTTTATCACAATTCAAGTTCGGCCCGAGTGTCCGATGTCCCGGCAGCCCGTGTCCCAGCCTACAAAAACACAATCGCCGGTAGAATCGGGCATGACCAGCGAACCGAACAACACTCCAATTCTCGAGGGAGCCATTCTCGAGCAGGCCCGTCAGCGTGAAACCCTGAAAGTCATCGGCGCTATTCTTGGATTGATCGTTTCAATTATCGTTTTCGTGATCTGGGTTCCCGGCGGAGCCAGCACCGCATTGCGTGACGCGACCGGCAACGATTCAGGATTGATCTCGAGGTTGTGGTTCGTGATTGCTTTTTTGCTGATTTCCGGAGTGCTCGAGTTTCCGTTGGGCGTTTATTTCGATTACACGCTCGGCAAGAAGTTTGGGTTGCTCAAGCAAAACTTTGGCGGTTGGTTGGGAGATCAACTCAAAGAGGCCGGAATCGGGTTGCTGTTTTCGTTGATCCTGTTCATGGCGTTGTACGCGATCTTTGCGGCCTTCCCAACACTGTGGTTCCCCATCGCCATGCTGCTCATCACTGCCTTCTTCGCCGTGATCCTCTTGCTGCAACCGCGCCTCGCCAGAATGCGGTTCAAAAGCGCCCCGCTCGAGAATCCAGAACTCGAGGCCCGAGTGCAGGCGTTGTTCAAGCGTGCGAACGTGCCGTTGGTTGGTGTGTCCAAATGGTTGTTCGGCGAGAAAACCAAACAGGGCAACGCCGCCCTCTCTCCTGTCGGTGCGGGTTCGGAGGTGCTGATCTCGGATACACTGCTCGAGAGTGTCAGCTTGGATGGGATCGAGGTTGTGCTGGCGCACGAGTTGGGCCACAAGGTTCACCGTGACATTCCAAAAATGCTGGTGCTCGCCTGGTTGCAATTCGCGCTGATCATCGCACTCGCGTACTTCGCACTCTCGAGCTTGGG
>JANOWZ010000365.1:0-3234 GCA_031418155.1 Deinococcales bacterium | reverse complement strand
CCCTCATGACTCAAAACTTCCGTTAGACTCGAGCCATGAACATTGATTTGAATGCCGACGCGGGCGAATCGTTCGGACCTTGGCTGCTCGGCAACGACGCGGTGTTGTTCGATCAGATCAGTACCGTCAATGTCGCCTGTGGCTTTCACGCTGGCGACCCGCTGACCATGCGGCGAACGCTCGAGTTGGCCCGCGACAAGGGCGTGCAGGTTGGCGCTCATCCCGGCTACCCGGATTTGGTTGGTTTCGGACGGCGAATACTCGCCGCGAGTTACGACGAGGTTCACAGTGACGTGCTGTATCAGATTGGAGCGCTCGAAGGATTCTCGAGGTTGATTGGTATCCCGCTGCGTCACGTCAAAGCGCACGGTGCGCTTTCAAATCGCGCTTGGGAAGATGTCGCCACTGCCCGGGCAGTGGCGCAGGCAACCCGAGATTGGAACCCGACGATTCCATTGGTTGTGCTGCCCGGAACGCACCTCGAGACGGAAGCCATCAAGCTGAGTGTTCCCGTGATTCTCGAGGCGTTTCCAGAACGGGCGTATTTGCAAAACGGGCAACTCGCACCAAGGTCGATGCAGGGCTCGAGCATTCACGATCCAGTCGAGGCCGCACGTCGCGCCGTGATGATGGTCACGCAAGGCAAGATCGAAACGATTGATGGCGGTTGGTTTGAGTTGCAACCGCAAACCCTGTGCATTCACGGTGACAACCCGCACGCGGTGGAAATTGCCCGTCATGTCCGGCAGGCGCTTCTTGCTGAAGGCGTTCGAATCGAACGGTTTTGAGATGCACAGGTCTCGACTTCATCGGCTTGAAGGATTTTACGTGCAATTTGCTGATCAACTTGACGTTGAGGCGAACGCCAAACTGCACGCGCTTTGCCAGCGATTGCTCGAGCATCCACTGTCGGGAGTGACTGACCTGTATCCGGGTTACGTGAATTTGTACGTCGAATTTGACGCGAATCAGATCGCTCGAGAGGCCGTCAAAACCTGGGTCAAAACGCAGATGATCGACCTCCAGCCCAATCTGGATGGGGGCTGCGAAGTCGAAGTGCCCGTGCGTTACGACGGTGAGGACCTCGAGTGGATCGCCACACAAACGGGCCTCAGTGTTGAAGATGTGATCGCCGCACACTCGAGTCCAACGTACCGGGTTTTTGCCGTGGGCTTCGTGCCCGGATATCCGTTTTTGGGCGTGCTGCCCGAGGTGCTGCGCCTGCCGCGCCGTCCAACGCCACGCAGGCGCGTGCCAGCACACACGGTGGCGATGGCGGTCTCGCAGACCGGGATTTATGTGCTGCCGACCCCCGGTGGTTGGCATTTACTCGGCACGGCCTTGCAAGCGATTTACGATCCGATGCGTGAGAAACCGTTTTTACTCGAGCCTGGAGACCGCGTGCGTTTCAAACCCAGAGATGGGCCGACACCGCCGGAACCAACCGCGCTCGAGATGCTGCCGCTCGAGCCAACGCATCCGGTGTTTCGCGTGGACCGTCCAGGGTTGCTCGATTTGATCGTTGACGATGGGCGCTTCATGGGTGGGCGTTACGGCATGGCGCGATCTGGTCCGATGGATGCACGTTCGGCACTCCTGGCGAACGCGCTGGTCGGGAATTCAAGTGACGCGCCGCTGCTCGAGTTGACGCTGACCGGCCCGAAACTGACCGTGCTAAACGATGCCGTACTTGGACTGGCCGGATTCGGCATGAGGGTATTCGTCAACGATCAGGCCGCCCCAAACCTCGAGTCCTTCGCGGTCAAGGCTGAAGATCGACTTTCGTTCCAACCTCAATCGAATGGCGCTCGAGCGTACCTCGCCATTGCGGGCGGCTTTGAATCTCGAGGGTTCATGGGCAGTCACAGCACGGATTTGACCGGACGAATCGGACGGGCTTTGCAAAAAGGGGATCTGCTCGGTGCGAACCCAGGCCAAAAACCTCGAGTTGGATATGGCGTGAGGGGATTTCACTTGCCTGAGCAAATGGTGATCCGCCTGCAACCCGGCCCGCAAGCCACACTCGAGGCATTAACAGCGCTCGGTTCCGGCGAATTCACCGTGACCAGCCCGGACCGGATGGGCGTTCAACTCGAGGGGCCACAGGTTCCCGGTGGCGAACTGGTCTCGGAGGCCACACCGATGGGCGGCGTGCAAGTCACGACCTCGGGCAATCCAATTTTGTTGTTGAACGACCGTGGTCGAATCGGAGGTTACGCCAAACCCGCCGTGGTTGATCCTCGAGATTTACCGTTGGTGGCGCAGTTGCGGCCCGGAACGAAAGTGAATTTTCGTGTGGATTTGACTGCTGATCTGCTCGGGTGGAAAACACGTTGGCTGTTGTCTGCGAACTTGGACTCCGGGACTTCTGGGATGTAAAGCAACCGCGCAGCAACGGGTTCATCGACTCATGGGCTCAGACTGTCCTTGCTTTCGCGTGAGATTCCGCTCGCCTTAAACTCTTCCGCCATGATATATGCATGTATCACAACTTACATGCAGTGAAGGAGGTTCCCCCCGGATAAGTCTTTTAGGCAAGTCTTACAGGCCAGTCTTACAGGCCAGCACACCCCGCGTTTCAATCCATCCGGGCACCGACCCATACCAGGTCATTTTGAGACCCTGTGATGCACGAAACTCAACACAGATCAGATCGGTTTTCAAAATGAACAGGACACCAGGAGGAAGCATGAAACACCGCCCATACGCGGCGTTCGTCTTTGGCGCGGCACTGCTCGCAGCGTGCAGCCAGCCAAGCTTGAACGCCAGCACCATCAGCATCAATGACGATGGGAAATTCACCAGCGATGCCATCGTCGAAGTCAGCGGACAGGTCGGCGGCGAGGGTGTCTCGAGGATCGGTTGTGCCACCGCCGGACTCGAGCAGGCCGGAACGCTCGGGGCGAGCCAAGAGTTCAGTTGCAGCGTCAACCTTCAAGACGGCATCAACACGATCACGGTTGCTGCGTACAACGCCCAAGGCAGCGCCGCGACCAGCCAGCTTGTGGTCATGAAAGTCTCGAACGTCAGGATCAAAGGGATTGTGACCAACGATCCTGGTGCGGGTGGCAACCCGGTCAACGGGGCGCAGGTGCAGGTGCGCATCGGTAAGAAAAGCATCACTGTCCCAACCGGCCCGACCGGTGAATTCAGCGTGCCGTTCAAGGACATCGGACGGGCCAGCAATTTCACCTTGAACGTTGCCCCACCGTTCGGTTCGTACCTCAGCTCGAG
>JANOWZ010000364.1:0-2778 GCA_031418155.1 Deinococcales bacterium | reverse complement strand
AGTGGTGCAGCAATCAGCACGCCAATCACAGCACCCAGACCTGCCAGAACAAACGCGCTCGCCAAACTCTCGAGCACGATGACGCTGCGGGTCGCTCCGAGCGCTCGCCGCATCCCGATTTCCTTCGTGCGTTCGGTAATGTCCACGAGTTGAATCGAGAAGATTCCGATTGAGCAGGTGATCAGCATGATGATGGCAAACCCTGAGAAAAGCAGTGCTTGCGGATCGGCGATGGGGCCATCGCCAACATAATTGGAACTCGTGGTGGCATAAACAGCTTTCTTGAACTGATTGAACGTGCTGTTGTCCTTGTACACCTGACGAACCGCGTCAAGCGCTTGAGCCTGAGCGATTTTGCTCGAGCCAGGTTTTGCTTTGATGTTCAAAGCAATCGGCATGCCATCAAACCCAAAACTGTTTTTCAACGGCCAGTAGACGTAATTCCCACCGAATCGTCCGTCTGTTGGATCGCGGAAAATACCAATCACACGGTACGTTTCAAAGGTTGGACTCAAGCCGGGCAGCGTGTACCCGAGGGCGACCTGCACTGTTTTGCCGAGCGGACTTTCCTCTTGAAACACTTGCTTGGCAACGCTTTGAGCAATCACCATGGGTTGTGTCCCAGCTTTGATGTCGTTGCTGCTGAAGAAGGTGCCGTGCAGCATCTCGAGTGTGGTGACGCTGATGTACCCCGGATTGACCCGAGCACCACCGAGCAACCTGTAGCGTTCACCTTTGTATTCGAGGGTTGATCCCCAGGCATCGGTGTACAGTTCGACCACGAGTGCATCGGGAATGAGTTTGCGCAGTTTGTCCAGATCGCTGACTTGGACAACATTGTAGACCGAGGCCACGCTGTCGCTGCGATCACCGGTGATCACTCGGAACACATCGGGTGGCAATGCAGCCAGTTGTCGACCCTGCGTCAGGTTCAATGCGAGCGTGACCGCAAGCGCTCCGAGTGCCACCTCGAGGACGGTCAGGATCGAACGCAATGGACGGCGAATCATGCGTCGCAATGCTGCCGCGAACGCAGCGGTCATGGTTGCCTCCGAGGATCAAAGTTGATTGCCCAGACCTTTTTGGCGTTAACCACGCAAAGCCTCCGAGGGACGCACTTTGGATGCCATCCAAGCTGGATATGCACCAAAAAGCACACTGACCAGCAGCGCCACCAGCAAACCCAAAGCGAAATGCAACGGCTGCAAATTCAGGTCCATAGCGATCAGGTTCATGCCGCCAGCGTTCTTCAACGTGCTCTCCAGCCCAGCAGTGATGCCTCGAGCCAACCCCATTCCCAACAACCCACCAATCAAGCCAAGCACCAACGATTCGGTCAAGAAAAGCGTGAAGATCAGGCGAGAACTCGCACCCAACGCACTTGAGATGCCAATGCTGCGCGTTCGTCCCAACACCCGCGCAAGCATCAAATTGGTGATGTTCAATGCTGCAATCACCAAACCTCCAGAAGCAAACAACGCTGTGACCAGCGCCGCATTTCTCAAGACGCTCAGGTTGACGACGATCTGGTCTTTGGCCGCATTCATGACTACGCCCGAACCAAAACGCCGATCAGCGTAACTGCGCAACTGCTCACGGGCCGCATCAAACTGATCCTCTTGCGCCAAGAATTTCAGTTGTTGCACCTCCAGGTAGATAAAGTCATTGATGCCCCAAGGCACGAGGCCTCGAGCCCCAGATTGGTTCTGATCGTTGGCATAATCAACCCCCTGCGCGGGTGGCGAGAACACGGACACGACCGTGTAAGGACTCTGTTGGGCGATGATGATCTTGCCAATCACATCCTTGATGTTGAAAGGTTTCTCGGGCGTTTTGCTGATCTTGACCGGATCTTTTGCGCCCGTTTTTGCATCTTTCGTGGCGCTAACTTTATCGGTTTGTTGGGGTTGACCAAAACGTTGACGTGCGTACCATTCCGTGATCGCTGCAACCTTGTCATGGTTCTGAAATTCGCGTGAGGTTGGCCAAGCACCCGCCACCAACCTCAACTTTGCCGCCTCAAGGTACGACTGCGTCACGGCCTTCACTTGCAGGTCATTGGAGCGAGAAGGATCATCGCCATCCTTCTTTTCGCGGATCACAAAAAAATCGTTCAAGTAAGCGTACTGCAAGGCAGGACAGGCATTCAGCACGGTTTGCAGATCGGACTACTCGAGCTTCACGGGCTTGTCACTTGCCTTACCCAATTTCATGACTGGATTGACATCCGCACCGAAGCTCATGCCTTGAAAGTTGTCATTGCGGGAAACCAACACCAACTCTCGAGCCTCGATGCTTTCGCTGAAGGCACGTTCCTGCTCGGTTCCATTCAAGATCAACGCCAGCATCGCCGTGACCACACCGACACCGAGCGCGACCGCCACGACGATCAATGCAGACTCGAGGCTGCGTGTGCGGATCGGTCGGGATCACATCGCCGAGGGTCAAGTGGGCCTCCGTGGCTGCCTGTAGGCTACATCATTACGGGTGGTACGGATATCCTGTGAGCGACACCACTTTTGTGCCTGCTCGAGATTTATGGCTCGAGATTTAAAAATACGAGATTCAGCACTTGAGCTTGATGATTTCAATGATGCAACGCAAGACTCAAATGATTTCGTCGGCGACGGGTGTGCGCCGTCCGATCAGGGCTCGACGGTTCTCTTTTTCTTCGTAGAGTTTCGCGTCGGCTTCGTCTTTGGCGGCATCGAGCGAATCGTTGTTGGCTTTGATCCATCCGGCGCTGACGTGCGTGAAGCGTTTGTGGACGCGGCGGTA
>JANOWZ010000363.1:0-2524 GCA_031418155.1 Deinococcales bacterium | reverse complement strand
GGAGAACACGGGTCGGTGATCTCCAACCGGACGCAATGGCTGGTTGGATTGCTCAACCCCGAGTCAGCACAACCTTGAACCCCTCGAGCGGTCCGTGCTCGAGCACAAACTCCGGGAGCACTTTTCCGTTGACCTCAACCCAGGGTTGCTGCATCCCATCGTGTCTCCCAAGCGAAAAAAGGCCATCTGATCAAAGGCCAGTTCATGCACCGCCCATCGCGCAATCGGCAAAACGAGCGCGGCATCGGGCAGGCGTTACGGGGTCAAACTCGCGCCTCAAATGTACTTGGCGGTTTGCAGATCGAACGCTGGTTTTTCTCGAGTTACGGATTCAGGTTCTCCACGATTGGCGTGCCTTTCAAACCCACCGTGTTGATCGCCTCGGGTTTTTTCGGCTGGGTTTTCGCCAACGCCTGTTGCGCCAGCAAACGCCGGTCCTGTGGGTGAACGCCCCAGATTTGCCCCCAAGGTTGGTAGATGCTGCGCATCGTGTCGCGCAATTTGCGCCCATCGTTGAAGGTCACGACCCGAGTCACGTACAGATCGAATCCGGGTTGTGCCGTGTCGATCAATCGGGTGCGACCAAATCGGGTTTTGTCATCGCTGATGAAACGGGCCGGTCCGGGCGGCAGCGAGCGCGTGATCGTGGCCTTGGAAACCCAGGCTTTGCGGTCCGGGCGCGTGCCGTACAAATTAAACGTCAACCATTTGCGTCGAACGTTCCAGAAGGCCCGAATGTACAACGGTGCGCCCGTGTCGTTGCGAAACTTGAAATTCTTCCACGGTTCGTAGACGGTCGCCTCGAGCCCGAGCGGGTCGTAGTAATGCACGCGGTACGAATGCCAGTTGCGTTCGACAATCGGCAAACCACCGAAGTACGCGGCACGAAAAATCGTGGTCGAAACCTGGCAGATGCCACCGCCAACGTCTTTCTCGAGCGTGCCGTTCTTGATGATGTAGCCGAGCACGAAGCCAGTCTGTTCGGTGATGCCGCCGACCGCCCTGTTGAAGTCGAAGATCGCCCCCGGTTCGATCACTTGGCCATCCAAGCGGCTCGCACCGTTGACGATGTTGGCGACACGAAAATCGGGTGAGCCCGCGAAGTTGGACGTGCCCGAGGCGAACAAATGCGTCACACCTCGAGCCTGCAAGTATTTCGGGATCGGCAGTGATCGTGCTCGGGCCTCAGTGCTCGAGAGGTTTGGACTCGAGAGGAACGCTGTGGCGAGCGCAATCAGGATGCAGATCAATGGGGCGCGTCGGGTCATGACCGTACTGCGTACCAGGTTGAATGCCCGGTGCGCAATTCGCTTTCACATCCTCGAGCGTTTTGTCTTGAGTGATTGTTCAAGGATAGGTCATGGCGCTGGCGGGCTGAAATTTGGATCGGTGAAGGCAAACGAGAGGTTGAATTGTGATGGGATTGGCGGATTATCTGGGCTCCAAGCTGCGTTGGTGGCTTTGACAACAACATAGTATTGCTTGGCGGGGTCAAGCGTGATGCTGCGAAACTGAAAACTTGTTTTGGTGGTTCTGGTATTCGCCCCCGGTACGATGGTATCTGCTGCTGGGCTGGGGTTGTCTTGCAAGATGGTCGCAACGTATCCACCTGCACCTGTTGGGGCAGTCCAACTGACATCGGCCTGAGTTGTGGCGACATTGCTTACCGTGATGCCAGTCGCAAGTGCAATGCTGCTGTTGGGGTTAATCTCGAAGCTTGTTGTAAAACTGGTTCCATTGACCGTTGTTGTGGCCTGGTACGTTCCCGCAACAGCGGTGATTTTTCCATCCCAAAAGTGACCGATTCCCCAGGTGCTTGGGCTTAGGGTCAGGTTGACCGGGGCACCGCCAGTATTCCAGCCACTTGGTCCTGTGACATTGATCACAACCTCGGGAGTTAAACCGTCAACCAGGCGGAACTTGCCAATATAAGCCGTACCCGTAAAGTTTGGGCTCTTGTAAACCCCACCGGACACCTCGAGCCCAAAGGTGGTTTGCGCTGAACTTTCGCCTTTAACACTGTCGGTTGTGGCCGAAATTTTGACCGTGCCGAGGCGTTTGGCCGTGACCACGCCAGCAGCAACTGTGGCAATGTTGGTGTCACTCGAGGTCCAGGTAAACGATTTTCCGGCAATTGTCGCGCCGCCCGAATCTTTAGCAATTGCGGTGAATGCTGTGCCTTCACCAATTTTAAGTGTTGCAGCAGTCGGCCCGCTGACCAACACGCTCGAGACAGTTGGGGCCGTGGCCCCACCGCCACAGGCGATGAGTACCGCTGCGAACATGGTTGAGAGGGCCGTGTTGATCCAGAAACGGTTTTTGACGTACATGCGCATGGTTTTCCTCCGGGATTTGATTGTCGGATTAAACCATGAAAGGAATCGGTAAAACCTGAAATTCAGATCGAGACGGGTTCTTCATACACGCCGTACACACCTCGCAGCACATCCATCTGCTCACCGACTGTGGCGTAGGCGTGCGCACACTCGAGGAACGCGGGCATGGTGTTCTGACCCAGCACGGC
>JANOWZ010000362.1:0-11005 GCA_031418155.1 Deinococcales bacterium | reverse complement strand
ACCAGAACCAAAGCCAGCCTCGAATATCGCAAGCAAGTTCGAGCAGAACTGATCTCGAGACGACGCAACATGTTTTGGTGGACGATCCCGATTCTGATTCTGACAGGTATTGGCGCGTATTTCATCAGCCGTCCAAGTGCACCAGAAATCTCGAGCGCCACAGATGGCATTGGCGGTATTCGTGACGCGCCATTGATTGCCCGTTGCCAAGACCAAGTACGGGCGCAACTGAACGATTCGCAAGCCACTTTCCCCGCGCCCGAAGAATCCATTCAGCAAATCAGCGCCTCGAGCGATGGGAAACGTTGGGATGCTTGGGTGATCTGTCCGACTTTACCCGCAGCGAAACGTGTCGAATTCAGTTGCCGGTACACACCGCAAACCGATTCGCTCGAGGTTGAGATCATCAAGTAAGGGAGTCATGATGCAGAAAGTATTCGTTGTTCTCGCGCTTGGACTGTTTGGGGTTGGGCTGGCGCAAAGCTCGCAAAATGTAACTGTACCTCGAGACAAAATTTCCCTCTCTTGCACCGATGATTACTTCAAAACCGCTCGAGTGAATTTTGTGCTGCAAGACGAAACCTACACGCAATGCAACCTGCGATTGCCACTCGCGCTGCGCGAACGCTGGCCCGGACGACGCAGCTTTTATGTCATCCCTCGGGTTGCCCTGAGCCTTCGTGCGAATGATAAAAACGGCACCGGCAGTTGGATTCCGCTCGAGCCACTGATCAACCTCGGCCCCGATCCGTTCCATCGAGTGATCGACTCGAGAAATTACAAGGCGGTTGAATTGAGCGCCAAGCTGGGCAGGCTCTCAGACAAGGCTGGAAGCCTCAAACCGGAGGCGGTCAGTGCTGGCGGGAAAATTTCGGTCTGTGCCGCACCGGTGTACCGCAACGAAACGCCCTGCGTGACTTTCGATGTGACCGCACGGTTCAAGGTGTATTTGAAAAATTGAACAGGCTCGAGCATCTTCATGTCACGACTGGCACGAAGCTGTCTATCATTTGTGAATCCGCGAATCCTTGCATCAGACCATCAAAGCCGATGAATGTGCATTGCTCGGCGTTCTTGTCGGTTTCGGATTCCAACTCGAGCATCAGGTGTGCAACCTTGCTGATGAACGCCCGGTATTGTTCGCCGCTGAGTTTCAGGGTTCGGGCCTGAAAGTGCGCTGGGCGTGGTTCTGCACTTTCACCATTGGCAAATTGGGGTTGTTGACGCTCGAGCGGATCAGATGATTTGGAAATACCGTAAACGTGAAACTCGGTGCTGTCATCGCCAGCAAGGTGACTCGAGTGTGCATAAGCCTTCAAAAATGCTTTGGACAAGACGTGCATCGTGTCGGCCTGCATTTCAGTACCGAGCAAACTGTCCGCATGTTTGATCGTTCGCGCCACCGTCTGGTACAGCACCCGACCATCCTCGCGGCCCGCCTCGAACAGCAGTCCAAGCTCGAGCAAACGGTTCGCGTGGTAATGCACCAAGTTTGCGGCCATACCGGTTTTCCTGGCCACTTCGCTCGGAGAGTTCGGCTCGAGGAATTGCGCGAAGATGGCGCTGTCACGCAGGGCTCGAGCGGCTTCCGGGTTGGTCAGGATCAGTTCGTCTTGTTGTTTCACGCTTTCAGTTTGCCCGAAATGCGTTTCAGGGTTCCAGCCCCGGTCCTGAAACCACATGGCTGATATACAGTGGTTTCGTGATCTGTTGAGGGAGTACAATCCCACGCATGAGACCCTACTCAGTAGACCTCAGAACACGAGTCGTCCAAGCCGTCAACGACGACAAAAAACCACCAGAAGAAGTTGCCCAGCAATTTCGAATCAGCCCAGCAAGTGTCTACCGATATTTGCAACTCGACCGAGACTTAGACGACTTAACCCCACTCAAAGGAACTGGCAGACCACGCCTGATCCCAGCCGAATTTGAATCCGTCCTGCTCGAGCAAATTCAAGCCAATAACGACTTGACCCTCGAAGAACACTGCAAACTCTGGAAAAAGCGCACGGGCATGAAAGTCAGTGTCACCTGCATGTTCGAGAGTCAAAAACGGGCCAATGTCACGCTCAAAAAAAACGATTCAAGCCGGTGAACGAAACCCAGCGCACCGCATGGCTTGGCTTGAAGCCATCGGGTTACTTGATGCCAGCCGCTTCGTGTTCATCGATGAAACGGGCACACACATCGGGATGACACGTTTGTATGCTCGAGCCGTTCGGGGCGAACAAGCTGTGGGTGTTGCACCAAGGAATCGAGGAACAACACTCACCCTGATTTCCGCATTATCCCCAGATGGGATTCAAGCGGACATGGTGATTGATGGTGCAGTCAATGGTGATATTTTCGTGGCGTTCATTAAGCAGTTGCTGGTGCCGACGTTAAGACCGGGTCAGGTGGTGATTATGGATCGTTTGAGCGCACACAAGCGGGTAGAGGTGCGTGAGTTGATTGAAGCGGCTGGGTGCGAGTTGTGTTTGCTGCCTTCTTACAGTCCTGATTTGAACCCGATTGAGTTTGCTTTTGCTTGGTTGAAGGCTTTTTTGCGGTCTTTGGGTGCGCGATCTCGAGCGGCCTTGGTTGCTGGAATTGCTCGTGCTGATCAGTTGATTTCGCGGGTGTTGGCTGGTGATTGGTTCGCTGGTTGTGGGTATCTCGTGTGATTCTCAACCATTCAGAAAATCACTGTAAGCTACTCAAACTCGATTGCGCATGTCCACAGCAAGTGACCCACTAGTGGATCGTCACACGAAAAAAATGGGTCGGGATATGGTGATCGATGCGGGTTCTCGAGACTCGAGAGCCTACAAATACCGTGTGGCGATCCACGAGGATTCACAAATTGCAAACAAGGGGAGAACCCCTCTCTTGGTCGCCCCCTGACCACCTCGAGTCAAAACTCAGCCGTAATCTACCCTGGCAGCGGCCCGCAAGCTCTGCAACGCCTCGCGGACCGTGCCCGGAGAGATGCGCAACTCGACCCGAATCTGTTCGGCGCTACGCGTGCCATCGATCAGGGCAAACACCGTTTCATGCATGGGATTCAGGGCTTTCCCGACCGCGCCACGCAAGAAAGGCGCGTTGCGGTTGACCCGAACCGGGGTGATCGCGCCCAGAAACGCCTTGGATTCTGCCGAAATGCTCTGCAATTCTGGTGGTTTAAAGCCTTCAATCTCGAGCAGGCCGTTCGAGACCAATTCCAGAATCGCCGCATCGAGCGGCATGCCCGGAAAGTCAAGGCGCAAACTGGCGAGGGTGCTGCCGCCACGTTTGACCTTCTGGATCAAGCCCAACTCGAGTTGTCCCAAGCCCTGGTACGCACCGACGTTAAAACGCACGTGAATCGGCGCATCTTCCGGCAATTTGCGTTGATTGACGGATTCATCCTCGAGCCGTGCCGCCTCGAGCAGGACTTGAAAGATCGAACCGGTGACGTTCGTCGGGAAATTTGGTGGGATTTGATCGTGAACCGTGATGTACGCGAACCGCCAACGCAGGATCGCCCGCAAGCCATCCATGCCGCGCAAGAAGCCGTCCTCGGTTTCACAACTGGCAAACAGGACGCTGCCCGCCTGCACGACCACCTCGGCGGTCAACTCCCCAGGCCCCTCCAACTCGAGGGTTCCGGTGTGGTTGGTGGACATCAGGAACTCGAGCAGGGGCGGAAGTTGATGCTGACGCAACCGGCCATTCAGGACGGGCATCGGGCTGGTCGGCGCATTCACGACCCGCAGTGTAGCCGGTTTGTTCGGAGGTGACAGGAAAAATTCGTCCAATCGCCCAAGAAATCTTTGAGCCCTCCAGTGCAAGACACGTCAGACCGGGGTTCAAGTACGCGCTCAAGCCGGTCTTAAAACAGATGTACGCTGAGCCATGTTCAATCAACACATCGAAATCGTCGATGTCGGACCTCGAGACGGCCTGCAAAACGAAGCACAAATCCTCAGTCCGAGCGTGCGGATCGAACTGACGCGCAAATTGGTCGCGGCTGGCCTGAAACGGGTCGAGGCGGTGAGTTTC
This sequence comes from Deinococcales bacterium, assembly GCA_031418155.1. Taxonomy (GTDB): domain Bacteria; phylum Deinococcota; class Deinococci; order Deinococcales; family JAAFIG01; genus JANOWZ01. The sequence goes on along the minus strand of JANOWZ010000362.1, from coordinate 6,985 downwards.
GTCAATCCCGTCCGGGTGCCACAGATGGCCGGAGCCGAAGAGGTGATCGCCGGTCTCAAGCCGCAAACCGGTGTTTTTTACGCTGGTTTGGTGCTGAATGAAAAAGGCTTTGATCGCGCCATCGCCGCCGGAGTGCGCGACATCCGTTACGCCTTCCCCGTGACCGAAACCTTCTGCCAATGCAATCAGAACTCGAGTGTGCAAGATGCGACCGAACTCGCCGCCACCTTAACCCGCAAGGCCACGGATGAGAACGTGAATTTCGGCGTGATCCTCGCCACCGCATTTGGTTGCCCGTTCGAGGGTCGCGTGCCCGCATCGCAAGTGCTGCGCGTCGCTGAGCGCGTGCTCGAAACGCCACCCGACGAACTGATCCTGGCCGATACAATTGGTGTAGGCAATCCGATTCGCGTCCGCGAACTGTTCAAAGCCCTTGAGCCTCACGTCACGGCCCGACCAAGCCTGAACCTCGGGGCACACTTTCACAACACGCGCAACACCGGTTACGCGAACGCCGTTGCCGCCTTCGAATCTGGTGCTCGCGTGCTCGACTCGAGCATCGGCGGGCTCGGCGGTTGCCCGTTCGCACCGAACGCGACCGGCAACATTGCGACCGAAGACCTGGTGTACCTGCTTGAGGAGATGGGCATTCAGACCGGTATCAACCTGGAGGCGTTGATTGACGTTTCAAATTGGCTCGAGGCGGTCATGGGCCGCGAGCTTCCGGGCATGGTCTACAAGGCTGGCGGGTTTCCCAAGGTTCAAGCAGGTGATACGTGATCAAAATGATCCGCAACACTCAACATGCCCGAGGTGAACAATGCTGCTCGGTTTAGATTTGGGAACAGGTTCACTCAAAGCGATCCTCTTAAACGAAATCGGTCAAGTCATCGCCGAGGCATCTCGGGCGTACACCGTTCATGCCCCACAACCCGGTTGGGCGGAATCCAGCCCGAACGATTGGTGGAGTGCCGCGCAAGCTGCCACCCTCGAGCTTGGTCACGGTGTTGATGTCACGGCCATCGGATTCTCGGGTCAAATGCACGGTGTTGTGCTGTCGGATGCAAAAGGTCAAGCTTTGCGAAACGCAATTTTATGGGCCGACACGCGCACGAGCCGCGAACTCGAGACGTACAAACATCTCAGTCCGCAAATGTTGCAACGGCTCGCCAACCCGCTTGTCACTGGCATGGCCGGGATGAGCTTGCTGTGGCTCAAACGGCACGAACTTGAACTGCTGAAATCGGCACGGTGGGCGTTTCAACCCAAAGACTGGTTGCGCTATCAACTGACCGGGCAAGCCTTCGCCGAAGCATCCGATGCGAGCGGTACGCTGCTTTACGACCTCGAGCGGGACGCTTGGGCGTTGGATGTGATGGACGTGCTCGGGTTGCCGCAAACCTTGCTCGCACCGCTTAAAGGCTCGAGTGAAATCGCTGGAACACTCTCGAGCGCGGCGGCGAGTCAACTCGGCTTGCGGGCTGGAATTCCCGTGGCGATGGGTGGCGGTGATACGCCAACCGCGATGTTCGGCAGCGGCCTGCTGAAACCTGGCGCAGTCCAGCTTTCAATTGGTTCCGGGGCTCAAATCGTTGCCCCTCGAGAGGCCGCGATCATCGACAAAAGTTTGCGCACGCACTTGTATCGCGCTGTCACCCCGAACGGTTGGTACGCGATGGCCGCAATGCAAAACGCTGGCCTGGCGCTCGAATGGGTCCGGGCGATGCTCGGCCTGGATTGGGAAACGGCGTATCTCGAGGCGTTCGATGAGGGCATCCACACGAACGACCTGAGTTTCCTGCCCTACCTGATGGGCGAACGCACACCGCACCTGAACGCCAACGCCCGAGGGGCCTGGGTCGGATTGGCCCTCTCGCACACCAGAGGCCATTTGATGCGGGCCGCATTTGAAGGCGTCGCCTTCGCCATTCGAGATGGATTTGAAGCGTTGCTCGAGACCGGCATCGAAGCTCCAACCCTGCGTTTGGCTGGTGGCGGCACGACCGTGCAACCCTGGCGGCAACTGCTGGCCGACACGCTGCAACGCCCGCTGTACACCAGCGAAATCGCGGGTGCCTCCGCCCGAGGTTCGGCACTGCTCGCGGGCGTGGCGAGCGGTGTGTTCTCGAGTTGCGAGGAGACTTTGGGTTTCGCGCCCAAACCCGGTTTGGTCGCAGTTCCACAGGCGAATCTTGAGGAAGCATTTGCACGGTTTCAAGGCCTGTATCCGCGCATCCATTGAGGCTTGAGTGGAATGCTTGAAAGGTTTTTTCAGGGTACAAGGTTGCGTGCCTTATTGAAGTGAGATGCCACCAAGTTTTGTCACGACTTGCTCAAGCATGGTTTTGATCGGCAGCCCGATGTCCACGATGATCGCGTCCGTCGGTGGCTCGAGCGTGGCGAGTTGATTTTCGAGCAAACTGACTGGCATGAAGTGATCGCGGTTGCGCATTCGTTCGGCAATCAGTTCGCGGCTGCCCTCGAGAGAAACGATTTTGACACCCTCGAGATTTCCGATCAGGATTTCCCGGTAGCTCGCTTTCAGGGCCGAGCACGCGAGTACCAACCCGTGCTGAGTTTGCTCAAATGCGTGCTCGAGCAGTTCGTGCAACCGGTATAGCCACGGTTCACGGTCGGCATCGTTGAGGGCTTCACCTCGAGCCATTTTATCGCGGTTGACGCTTGGATGGTAATCGTCGGCATCGGCGAATGTCCAACCCTGATGCGCCGCGAGTGCCGCACCGAAGGTGCTTTTTCCGGAACCCGACACGCCCATGACCAGAACGATTGGCGGTTTGATTCGAGGCTTCACGGGTTTGTCCAACGTCACGACAGCCTCCGCAGATCGGATAATTTTTTCGCCGCAGCCTCGAGCACCGGTTCGGACTTGCAAAACGCGAAACGGAAACTGGGTGGCGCGAGGTGTTCGTGTTCGGGGATGTAAAACACGCTCGAAGGCATCGCGGCCAGGCCCACCGTTGCGACCATCCACCTCGAGAATTTCATGGCGTTATCGGTCAGGTTAGAGGCATCAGCTACGATGTAATACGCGCCATCGGGAACCCAAGGCTTGAAGCCACCATCTCGCAACGCCTCAAGCAAAAAATCACGTTTCTCAAGAAATTCCGTGCGCAATTGTGAATCGTAATTCAAGCCTGGAGCCCGCTCGAGGCACAATGCGACGGCCTCTTGGGTTGGTGTGGCTGCCGCGAACGAGGTCCATTGCAGGCCGTTGCGGATGGCGGTTGTGATAACTGGGCTGGCGATGGTCCAACCGATGCGCCAACCCGTGACGGAAAACATTTTGCCCGCAGAACCAATCGTGATCGTGCGTTCACGCATTTCGGGAAGTGAAGCGAACGACAGGTGATCCACGCCAAACACGAGTCGGTCATAGACCTCATCGGCGATCACAAAGAAATCAAACTCGAGCGCCAATGCTGCAATCGACTCAAGTTCGGCGCGAGTGAACACTTTGCCAGTCGGATTGTGCGGCGTGTTGACGATCAAGAGTTTCGTGCGGCTCGAGCATGCGGCCCGCAACTGCTCGAGGTTGAGTTGCCAACCGTTTTCTGTCGGCTCGAGTTGCACATAAACCGGCGTGGCCTCGGAGAGCATGGCTTGTGGGGTGTACGTGTCGAACTTCGGTTCCATGATGATGATCTCGTCGCCAGGATCGATCAAGGCTTGCATGGTGGCGTGCAACGCCTGCGTCGCCCCAACCAAGACCGTGACCTCAAGATCGGGATCGGGTGCGAATCCCAACTGGGGCTCGAGGGTTTTGCCAATGGCTCGGGCCAAACGTGGCCAACCTTTTGGTGGCGCGTACTGATGGTGCGTGCCCGCGAACGCCTCACGTGCCGCCTTGAGCACAAACGCTGGAGGTAAGAAATCTGGAAAGCCTTGACCGAGGTTGACCGCGCCAAATTTCTGCGCGAGTAACGTCATCTCGCCGAATGCGCTCGGGCCAAAACTGGCAACTCGGGATGCGGTGGCTTTCACTTCAACCTCGAGACCAGTTGGGAGAACCGTTCGCTGGCGGCGGCGAGGGTTGCCTCGGATTTGCAGAATGCGAAGCGCAGGCAATTTGGCGCGAGGTGCTTGTGCTCGGGCGCGTAAAACACGGTCATCGGAATGGCTGCAATGCCGAATTCTCGAACGAATCGTTGCGCGGCCTCATCGGTGGTTGCGGCAAAACGGCGCGTGTCCACGATCACGAAATAACCACCATCAGGCACTTCCGGCTCGAGGTTCGCATCGCGCAGCATCTCGAGCAAAGCATCGCGTTTCAAGCTCAGACCAGCGGGCAAATCACGAAAGTAATTCAGGCTTGGAGCCTGCTCGAGACAGATTGCCACAGCCTCTTGAACCGGTGTGCTCGCCGCGAACGGAACCCATTGGTGGCCCCGGCGAATGGCGGCAGAAACGTCTGCGCTGGCGATGCACCAACCGACGCGCCAACCGGTGACGTTGAAGGTCTTGCCCGCCGAACCAATCGTCACGGTGCGTTCTCGCATTCCCGGCAGTGAGGCAATCGGAATGTGTGGCACGTCAAAGGTCAGCCGGTCATACGCCTCGTCGGAAAGCACGTAAAAATCAAACTCGAGCGCCAGTGCCGCGATCCCTTCGAGTTCGGTGCGAGAGAAAACCTTGCCGGTCGGGTTGTGCGGCGTGTTCAAAATCAGGACTTTTGTGCGACTCGAGCAGGCATTGCGCAGTGTCTCGAGATTCAATTTCCAGGTTCCGTTCTCACGCTCGAGCGCCACGTATTTCGCTTGCGCCCCAGTGAAACCAACCTGTGGCGCGTACATGTCGTACAACGGCTCGAGGATGATTGCCTCATCATCCGGCTCGAGCAGGGCTTGCGTGGCGGCGTGCATCGCTTCGGTTGCACCGTGCGTGATCGTGACCTCGAGTTCCGGGTTCGCTTCAAATCCAAGTGCTCCAGAGAGTGCACTCGAGACGGCGCGTTGCAACCTCGGCCAACCCCGTGGCGGTGCGTACTGATGGTGCAGGCTTGAGAACGCCGCTCGTGCCGCCTCGAGCACAAAGCCCGGTGGCGGGTAATCCGGGAAGCCCTGCCCAAGATTGACCGCAGCAGTTTGCACAGCCAATTGCGTCATGGCCGCGAACGGGTTGACACCAAAACTCGAGACGCGGGCGGCGGTGGCTTTCACGGCCTCACAATAGCAAGTTAGGGCAGAACTGAATGGCTCAACTCGAGAAGGTCTTGATGAACACTTTCACCAATTCAGGATCGAATTGCTGCCCAGCCTGAGCCAGGATTTCGGCAAACGCTTCCTTGTGTGTCCAGGCGGTTTTATACGGCCTGACCGAAACCAGTGCATCAAACACATCGACGATGCTGAACACCCTGGCCAAAAACGGAATCTCGTGCTCGCGCAAACCTTGACCGTAACCCGTGCCATCCCAACGTTCATGGTGCGAACGGATCACCTCGAGCGCCTTGGGCAGCACCGCCGGAATTTTCAGGGCAAGTTCATGCCCAATGTGCCCATGTTCCTGCATTTGCAAGCGTTCTTCGGGTGTGAAGCGGCACGGTTTGTGCAACAACTTGTCTGAGATCGCCAGCTTACCGATGTCGTGCAGGTACGCCCCTTGCCGCAACGCCTCGAGTTCGCCGTGGCTTAACGCGAGCGCCTGCCCGAACTTCATGGCGTTTGCCACGACCCGTCCGGTGTGCCCGTGCGTTTCGTCATCTCGGTACTCGAGGACAACCCCGAAGGAGAGCAGCACCTCTTCGCGGGTTTCGTGTTGCAGGCGCTCGAGTTCAAACTGTGCTGCGATCAGTTTGGATTGATGCGAGGCGCGTTGCGAATCGAACAGCGCCTTGAAATGCAGGTGCGCTTTGAAATGGGTGATCGAGGCCCGCAGGTCATGTTCGAGCTCGAAATGCTCGGCGAGCAAACGGTGAATGCTGGCCTGATCGCGGTTGCTGTCTTGCGATTCGGCCAGGGTCAGGGTTTGCAACAGCAAATCCTGTCCACGCAAAACATCACCGTTTCGACACAGGGCATATCCCAGGTATGGCCCGCAGGTCAGTTGCAGGTCACGGTCTTGACGCTCGAGCGCCGCCGCAAAGACGGGTTCGAGTGCACCAATCCCTTCTTGATACCGGCCCTCTTTGACTTGGCACACACCGATGCCACCTCGGGCCACCCAAAGGCTGCTTTGCACATCTGCTTGCACTGCCAGCGCAAGCGCCTGTTCGTAATAGGCCACGGCCTGCGTCGTTTGATCGAGCGCGTTTTGCATTTCACCGATGTTGTTCAGGCTGGCCATCGTGCCCCAGGAATCGCTGATGTCCGTGAACAGCCGCAGGGACTGTTGAAACAAATCTCGGGCCGTCTCGAACTGCGACATGAACGCATGAAGTGAGGCCAGGGCAAACACCGTGTGCGCCTCCCCAGACCGGTCGGGTTGTTCTCGTCCAAGCTCAAGCGCCTGTTGTAGCAATTGCAACGCGAGCTCAAACCGTTCAGCCCGAAAGTGCAACGAACCGAGCGTGCGCAAGCAACCCATTTGCAACTCGGGGTTGTCCAGGGTGAGGCTCAGTTTCAGACCCTCCTCAAGCGGTGATACGGCCTCGTTGTGCCGTCCGAGGCGCAACAGAAACATGCCTTTGTAACGCAATGCCTGGGTCAAACCGGGTTGATCGTGTTCTTGTCGCGCCAGTGCAGTGGCTTGGTTGCTGATATGCAACCCAAGGACCCAATCGCTTGTCAGAAGTGCGTTCGCTTGCGCATTCAGAGTGCCTACGGTGCAACCCGTCTCGAGGTTGGTCGGTTCGAGGTTGGTCGGTTCAAGCGTGGCGGTCATGGGTTTTACAGCCTGCCTTTACGATTCGGAAGGAGAAGCGGTTTGATCCTGAGGCAGCACCTGCCAGTCACGCTCGAGACTCAATTTTTTCATTTTTACAATTTGAACAATCACTACACCCTTACACGCCAACCCTCGAGTTACG
>JANOWZ010000361.1:0-3784 GCA_031418155.1 Deinococcales bacterium | reverse complement strand
GCGACCTGCTCGAAACCAAAATGCTGATGCAGGCGCTGACTCGAGCGGTTTTCGGCATCGATCCCGGCGATGAAGGCGTGCATCTGTTGCGCTCGGGCCGCCTCGAGCAAGGGCGAAATCAAGAGCTTGCCCACGCCGCGCCCACGATGGTCCGGGTGAACGTAAACACTGTTCTCAACCGTGTGCAAGTACGCGGGCCACGCCCGAAACAGACCATAGGAACTGAAACCAATCACGCGACCGGAATCTTCGGCAACAAACACTGGCCAACCATCTCGCGCCTTGCCCTCGAGCCATTGGATGCGATTCTCGAGCGTCACCGGATCGTAGCTGTACACGGCGGTCGTGTGCAGGATCGCGTCGTTGTAAATTTCCAGGATCGCACTGGCATCCTCGAGCTTGGCGGGACGGATGTTCATGGTTTTTCCGCCAAGAGTTTGTACATGTACACGGTGGTGTGCAGGCTGCCGTCAGCGCTGCGGGCGTAATTGGGAATCACTCCGGCCTTGATGAATCCAGCCTTTTCGTAGAGGCGTTCGCTCGGCTCGCCCTCTCGGGTATCCAATACCAGCGTTGTGCGACCCTCACGTTCGGCCTCAAGTTCGATGGCACGCATCAGTTGCGCCCCAATGCCTTGCGATTGCCGCAACGGATGAACCATGACCTTCATGACCTCGGCACGATGCAGGCCGTTGGAGCGCCCGCACAAATCGAGTTGCGTCGTCGCAACGATCTCAGTCCCATCTCGAGCCACCAGCAACACACGCAATGAACCCTCGAGCGCCTGCACGACATCGAGCCAGTACGCAGTCGCCTTTTCGCTCGAGACGGGCGGCATGAAGCCCACAGTCCCGCCAGTGTTGACCACATCCTGCAACAGCGCGGCGAGTTGCGGCACGAGGGCTCGAGCCTGATTCGCATCTAAACGTTCGATCAGCATTGCCGTACCCTCCACTGACTGATGCTTGAGTTCATGGCTTCACCGTAAAGTCTGTGGCGAAAATCTTCAAGCAGCAAAAGAAAGCGGGCGCTCCGATTCGGAGCGCCCAAATAATGGTCATAGAGCAGTTTTACAGTTGATGGTTTAAATCTCGACCTTAATCGCGGATGCCCTGCATCACGCCACTGAAGGCCACTTGACGCGGAAGACGAATCAAAATGTTCTCGCCCTGTTTGGTGCGAATGAAAAATGCCACGCCCTTGTCGCCGCCAACCAGACTGCTCGGCTCGAGCGCATCGACATCGACCCGGAAAAACATTGGGACTTCAACTTTCATTTCGCCACGTTCGAGCGGTTCGTACCCCAGGTAATGCCCCAAGAAAATGTGGCGGTAATCCTCGCGGTAATTGGGTCCGTAAATCACCATTACGCGACCTTCGCCGCTGCGGTACAAACTGATCGCCTCCCACAGGCTCGAGCGGGCCTCATCGTCTGTCAGGCGTTCGATGCTGACGGCACGGGTTGAACCGTAAAAGCTTTCGGGCATGTCGAAGAATTCGTAAAAGAATCCCTCTTTACAAATCACCACTCGAGCGGCATCGTTTTCGAAACTGTGTCCACCGTGCGTGGCTCGGTTGCGCACGTGGTCTTTGAGGTAATCGCGGGCGAGGCCCCATCGGTCTTCGACCCGTTTTTCATTTGGGAAAATGAACGAGTCTTCAACGTTGATGTTGACCTCTAAATTCATGCTGGGCATGATCATGCTTGGGCTCCTTTACGACCGGGCGAATTCACAGAAGAAATGCCTCCTTTTGAGGTTGCGGGCTTGATGCCGACATGAATCGCGGCAAGGCCAGCAGACAGGACTTTAAAACGTGGTTCAAAACCAACGTCACGCATCAAGTTGGCGAGGATTTCAGGTTTGGGAAACGCAATCACACTCTCGGGCAGATACCGGTACGCCTCGGGCCGACCAGAGATCACGCCACCGACGAACGGCAGCACGTAACGAAAATACAGGCCGTAGGCTTGACCCAGAAGATTATCGGGCGGTGGTGGAAACTCAAGGATCACGCAACGACCACCGGGACGCAACACGCGATGAAACTCTTGCAGGCCGCGACGGAAATCGGCAAAGTTGCGAAAACCAAAAGCACAAGAGAGCGAATCGAAGCTCCCATCGGCATACGGCAGATTGAGCGCATCGCCCTCCTCGAAAGGAATCTCGAGGGTTTGCGTTTTGGCCTTCTCTCGAGCAATCGCCAACATCGCAGGCACGAAATCGCTACCAATCACGTTTGCTTCCGGGCTGAGGCGTTTGATCGTCAATGCAAAATCACCCGTGCCGGTCGCCACGTCCAACACATCGTGCGGAGAATTCGCCAGCACTTCTCGAGTGGCCGCCGTGCGCCAACCACGGTCCACGCCCAAAGACAGCACGCGGTTCAACAAGTCATACCGGCCCGCGATGCTGTCAAACATCGCTTGGACCTGTTCGGCCTTGTCTGGATTTTCGCCCACTGGTGGTGGAGTATTGCTCACAGATGGATGCTATCACGCAGTACTCTTACAACTTTCATAACAAGAATACGATGTATACAACGAAAAATCACGGCTTTCTTGAACTGCACATTTCTTTTGTAAGATGTCCTTACCCACAATCACTCGAGCAGCACACCAGAATGTCAGTCGAAAACTCCACAATCAGGTCAACTCGGTACAAAAATAAGTGAAAGATCACGTCATCAACACTGAAAACCCCACTCGAGTTTGGTGCGAAAGTTCACTTTCATAAGGTCGCATGAAGACCTCGAGCCTGAACATCTCATGCCGGGCAATCCGATGACGTTACGCGAGTGCACTTCAGATCAAACTCGAGATTGCCTTTCGTTTCATTTTCGCTTCTCATGGCACTGATACTTTACGTAAAGCCCTGAGAGGCTGTGCCGTGCGGTTGCACCACCGATCTCGAACAACCGCAGCGGAAAGAGGTGTTGTGAAAAACTTGATTTCAATTGGAAAGTTCTCAAAACTGACCGACTTGTCCGTGCGGACCTTGCGCCTTTACGATGAGCTTGACGTGCTCAAACCGGCGTTCATTGACCCGGACACCGGCTACCGGTCCTACAGACTCGATCAGGTCGGCACCGCGCACCGCATTCGCGCCATGCGTCAACTCGAGATGCCATTGCACGCCATCCGTGTCGTCATGGGCGAACCCGACCGAGCCCGCGATTACCTCGAGCGTCACCGTGGCGAACTGCGTGGCAAACTCAAGACCATGCAATCGAAGCTGGATTTGTTGGACCGGGCGATCAGCGCTCACGCCTGAAAAAAGCAGAGGAAAGATCCAAGTAACAGCAGAGGAAAGTAACCCCGGTGCGACTCGAGCATCGGGGTTTTACTTTCCTCTTTCCTCTCTTCGCGGTAGCGTGCGGGCATGAGTGATCACCAGCATCCCGCGAACGCCTTGGCGCTCGAGACCAGTCCGTACTTGCTCCAACACGCGCACAACCCCGTGCAATGGCTTCCTTGGGGCGAGGCGGCCTTCGAGAAGGCTCGGCTCGAGGACAAACCGGTTTTGCTCTCGGTTGGTTACAGCGCCTGTCATTGGTGTCACGTCATGGAACGCGAGAGTTTCGAGAACCTCGAGATTGCCGTACTGATGAACTCGCATTTCGTGCCGATCAAAGTGGACCGCGAGGAACGCCCGGATGTCGATAGCGTCTACATGAACGCTGTGCAAGTCATGACCGGCTCGGGCGGCTGGCCGATGACGGTCTTTTTGACCCCGGATGGCAAACCATTTTATGGCGGCACGTACTTCCCGCCCGAGGACCGTTA
>JANOWZ010000360.1:0-5576 GCA_031418155.1 Deinococcales bacterium | reverse complement strand
ACAACCGATTGCGGCTCAACCGGCGGCACGGTTCGATGGTCAGAGCGATGTTCGACCCGAATACCGTAGTTCCCAAGGCAGCGATTCTCGAGGGTATCGCCGCGACCACGATGACGACGATGATGATTACGAACGTGACGGGTACGGAAAGCGCAAACGCAAATCGGGATTGTCTAAACTGTTCGATATTTTCGATTAAAGACACTCTCGAGTCGGGACAGATTCGCCATCTGTCCCGACTTTTTGCCCAAGATGTTCAGGTCCAACCTAACGTTGTTGGCTCGAGAAATCTGGGTTCCGTTTGATGTTCCGTAGGGGCGAACCCTGTGTTTGCCCTCGAAGCGAGGATCACTTCAGGCGCAATTTCAAATCGATTCTGACTTTGCGGTTGCCCTGATCCCAGTTCAGCCCACTCGAGAATCCGGGTATCCGTGTCAAGAGGACCTGCGGGGCGAAATGCTCCCGCAGGAGATGCAATGACCAAACGCGAACCAGCACTCGGCTTTATTTTCTTCACCCTTTTCTTGGACATCCTCGGCATTGGCCTGATCATTCCAATTTTGCCGAAACTGGTCACGCAATTCGTTGGCGGCACCGCCTCCGATGCCTCGAGCACCGTGGGTTGGTTGGGCGCGTTGTACGCGATGATGCAGTTTGTCTTCTCGCCCATCTTGGGCAGTTTGTCGGACAAGTATGGTCGTCGTGCCGTGATTTTGACATCCTTGCTTGGGTCAGGATTGGATTATTTGCTGTTGGCGTTCGCCCCAACACTGCCGTGGTTTTTTATTGGTCGAATCGTTTCTGGAATCACTGGCGCAAGCTTGACCGCCGCGAGTGCCTATATCGCCGATGTCAGCCCGCCCGAGAAACGGGCGCAAAATTTTGGTCTGATCGGTGCAGCGTTTGGACTTGGTTTCATTGCCGGTCCCGCACTCGGCGGGCTGCTTGGCGGTGTGGGCTTGCGCATTCCATTCCTGGTCGCCGCAGTTCTGACCCTGGTCAACTGGCTGTACGGATTTTTCATCCTGCCCGAAAGCCTGTCACTCGAGAACCGCCGTGAATTCTCCTGGTCTCGAGCCAACCCGATTGGAGCACTGAACGCGCTTGCACGGTATCCGGTGGTGCTTTCACTGACTGCTTCGATTCTGTTTACCAACCTCGCGCAATTTATTTTGCAAAGCACCTGGGTTTTGTACACCGATTTTCGTTACGGCTGGGATGTTAAACAGGTTGGTATTTCACTCGCACTCGTCGGTGTGACCTCCGCGATTGTTCAAGGCGGATTGGTCCGCCAGATCGTGCCACGCCTCGGCGAGCGACGCAGCGTGATCATCGGCATCAGCATCAGCATGGTTGCGTTCTTGTTGTACGGACTGGCAACGCAAGGTTGGATGCTCTACGCGATTCTGATCGGCGCGAGCATCGGCGGCATCGGCGGACCCGCCTTGCAAGGTCTGATTTCGCAAGGTGTGCCCGCGAACGAACAGGGCGCGGTGCAAGGTTCACTCTCGAGCCTGGGCAGCTTGACCGGAATCATTGCGCCATTGTTAGGCACGTACTTGTTCGGATTTTTCACCAGCCCAGCCGCGCCGGTGCAAATTCCTGGGGCAGCTTTTTTTGCGGCAGCAATTTTTACGGGAATCGGGTTGATGTTGGCGATCCGCACATTTGCCAAGCATCCAGCGATCACACCAACGAGCACGCCTGCAATGCAGGATCAGTAAACTCGAGCGGGCTACGAAAATCTATTCGTCATTGCTCGAGTACGATTCTCGATCCGCTTCGTCAATCACGGTGTACTCGCCCCACTCCATGAAGTTGTAATACTTCTCCGTCACACGCAGTGTGCTTCGCACAACGCCCTGGCATAACTTGAGGCGAAGACCGTCCAGATCAGTTCGGCGTGTTGTCCAAGTGTGGCTCGAGCGGCATCACCTTTTGGTCCGACGCGGCAAAAGGTGTGCTCGTACCCCGATTCGGATTCTTCGCGCCAGAGTTCATGCTCGAGCATCACGATTGAACAACCTCGAGAATGGAGGCGCGTTTTTCGACGAAACGGCGCACGTAATCGTCTGCCGGGTTGGTCAAGATTTCTTTGGGTGCGCCAACCTGTACCAACTTGCCATCTTTGAGAATTGCGATCTCGCTGCCGATCCGTAATGCCTCGTCAAGATCGTGCGTGATGAACACAATCGTTTTGTGCAGGCTGGTTTGCAACTCGAGCAATTGATCCTGCATTTCAGATCGGATCAACGGGTCGAGCGCACTGAAGGCTTCGTCCATCAGGATCACGTCCGTATTCGCGGCGAGTGCTCGGGCCAGTCCGACACGTTGTTTCATGCCGCCCGAAAGTTCATCCGGGTACTTTTGCTCGTACCCTTTCAAGCCAACTTTCTCGAGCCATTCGGTTGCGGTTTGCAAGGCGCTCGCCTGCGGCTCACCACGGGTCAACAATGCGAACGCGGCATTCTCGAGTGCGGTTTTGTGCGGCATCAACCCGAAGCCTTGAAAGACCATGCTGACTTTACTGCGCCGCAATTCGCGCAATCCTGCCTCGTCAAGTTTGGCGACATCAACACCATCCATCATCACTTCGCCGAAGGACGGTTGGATCAAACCGTTGAAATGCCGAACCAGCGTGCTTTTGCCCGAACCGGACAAACCCATGATCACAAAAATCTTGCCCGACCCAACGTGCAATGAAACGTCGTTCAGTCCAACCGTACAGTTCGTTTTGGCAAGCACATCATCTTTGCTCGAGCCACCGCGAACCATCTCGAGCGCGATTTTTTCTTTGACTCCAAAAATCTTGAACACATTTTTAACTTCGATGTTCACGGGCTACCCCAGGCTTGCAACTGACGGGCAATGCGTTGGATGATTTCTCGAGCACAATTTTGCTTCATGATTTCCTCGCTTGCTTGCGCCGTTCTCGGTCGTCCATGCCATACCCCTGCGTGATCCGATCTATCACGATGGCGAGCAGCACAATCGCCAGCCCACCCTGAATGCCGACACCGATTTTCAAATTGCTGATGCCGTCCAGAACGGTTTCGCCCAAACCTCGAGCGCCGACCAAACTGGCGAAGGCGACCATCGCCAATGACATCAATACGGTCTGGTTCACTCCCGCCATGATGCTGGGACGGGCGAGAGGCAACTGCACGTTCAAGAGAAGTTGTCTCGAGGTCACACCGAAGGCTTTGGCCGCCTCGATCACTTCCGGGTCCACCTGCCGAATGCCCAGGTTGGTCAGACGAATCACCGGCGCGAGCGCGTAAACAACACTCGCCACAATCGCCGGAACCTGCCCTAGCCCGAGCAAAAACACGCCCGGAATCAGGTACACGAATGGCGGAATCGTTTGCGCCACATCCAGAATCGGCAGTGTGATCGTCTCGAGGATTTTGCTTCTCGAGACCAGAATGCCCAGCGGTATGCCAATCACGATGCACAGCACGGTTGAGACGGTGACGATTGCCATGCTCGACATCAGCTTGTCCCACAATCCCATCGCGCCGATGAAGTAAATAAAACCGACGTAAACGATGCTCGGCAACCAACGGCGGGTTGCACCGAACGCAAGAGCGCCAACCATGATCAGGAACGCCCACGGCGGCAACCAATGCAAGAAGCGATCCAATGGCACGAGAAAACCTTGCAGCAATCCGAGTTTGATCGCCTCGAAGATCGCGCCGTACTGTCGGACAAACCCGGCGAAGGCGGGATCGACACCATCAAAGTTGATCGTTGGGAACATGCGGGCCTCGGTTGGGCTCGAGCTTCTGATCTGCGGTGATTTGCCTGGCTCGAGCGGCTGTGAAGTGAATCCTAACGCTTGTGGCATGGGAAAGGGCGACGCATGCGTCGCCCCTACGAATTGTGTTGGCTCGAAGTTTACTTCAAGCTGTCTTGGATCTTCTTGGCGGCATCTGCTGAAACCCATTTGGTCCAGGTTGCGCCTTGTTCTTTCAAGTATTCCTTGGCGATCACGGCTGGGGCTTTTTTGGTTTCGCTGATCTCGGAGATGATTTTGTTGAACGCGCCGAGTGAGTATTTGACTTTGCTCATCACGGAAACGATTGCGTCGTTGTCGGCGATGTCGGTGGTGACACCGAATTTCAGGTCGGTGCTTGGCGCGGCGCTACCACATGGTTTGGTGTTGGTCAGGTCTTTGATGGTCTTCCAGCAGGCTTCGTTGTACTTGGGTTCCTCGAGGCGTGTGAAATCGTACTTGCCCAAAAACCCGGTTGGAGCCCAGTAGTAGAACAGGATCGGTTGACCCTTTTCGTATGCGCCCGCAATCGCGGCATCAAGGCCAGCGCCGTTGCCTGGTTTGAAATTGACGAAGCTCTTGTCCAGACCGTAAGCGAGAAGCTTCTGGCCGTTGTCTTTTTCGCAACTCCAACCGACGGGGCAGTTGTACAGGCGGCCCATCGCGGGGTTCTCGTCGTCTTTGAAGATCGCCTTGTACTTGCCGAGGTCGCTGACCGATTTCAAATCTGGCGTGCTCGCTTTGATGTTGCGTTTCGCATCACCCTTGACCATGTAGGTCGGCACGAACCAACCTTCAATCGTGCCACCGTCAAGAATATCGCCGACGAGTTTGACTTTCTTCTCTTCGAGACCCTTTTTGAAAATCGTGCTGTACCCAACCCATTGTTCGGCCCAAACGTTGACTTCTCCAGCGAGCATTGCGGTTTCGGTGACGGCGGTGCTGCCCGGAATGACTTCGGTTTTGCAGCCGTAGCCTTTTTCGAGGATGTAACGCACGAGTTCGGTGGTGAACTGCCCAGATTCCCAGGTGATGCCCGCAAATTTCACGGTTTTGCCGCTGGCGCAGTAGGCGCTCGTGGCTGCACCTTGGCCGAATGAGTTCGCGCCGATGACGAGAGCGCCACTGAGCACCAGGCTTGAGAGAGCGATTTTCTTCAACATGGTTTCCCCTTTTTCTTCCCCGAATGCTGGGAATGGTCTTTCTCCCCGAATGCCGGGGGCGTGCGCGGGTTGGGTTGCGAGAAAGTTGCTGTGAAAGTCTAAGGCGCTTGTCTCGAGATGAATAGTGTTCTCAAGTACCAGATACAGTCTGATTGGGACGTTGGTTCAGATGGCGCTGATGCTAGAGAATTCTAGGCTCGAGCTTGGACAGAAGGGTGAAAGGAAATCTCGAGGCGTTCATTTTACGCCCAGATCAGAAATTTGCAAGCATTTTCACTTTTTGAACCTGTTACCAGCCTATGGTCTCCCACTCTTTCGGATAGGATCGAATTGGTGATAGATTGCTTTCATCTCGTGTCAGAAAATCGGTTCTGCTCGAGCACGTACCCCCGGAGGAATCATGAACAGCATCAGCAAACTGACCGCCATTGGAATCACCGCCCTTGCGCTTGGCCTGGGCTTGGCCCATGTTGGTGCGCAATCCCGATACGACTTCGCGGGCACGTACAACGTCACCGGGACCAACCCAGACGGCAGCACCTACAGCGATGTCGTGCTCGTCACGGACTACGGCGATGGCTACCGCGTGAATTACGGCAACGGTGACACCGGCATCGCCAGCGACGTTGGCACGAGCA
>JANOWZ010000359.1:0-6921 GCA_031418155.1 Deinococcales bacterium | reverse complement strand
GTCCACCGCACCGCTTTTCAAAAGCAAAATGCGTTGTGATGGATCGGGCACGATCTTCATGACGATGTTGTCGAGCTTGGGTTTGCCACGGTAATACGCCGTGTTTGCCTTGAGTGAGATTTTGTCTCCAGGGGTGTAGCTTAGGACTTACGCAGTAGCGCGAAAAAAGACTGATTCTGAGCGATACTGAACCATGAGCGGCCTCGTCAACCGAAACGGCTACTGCCAATTCCTACTGGTGAGCCAAACCAACTACACCCTGACGTACTTCGCCAAGCACAGCCCGCGTTTCAGTCACGACACACCAACGCGCTACTTGAAGCGAGATCGCATCAAACCCAATCAAATCTGGCAGCAGAGCAAACAAGAAATCGTCATCAGTCCCAACGGATACCTGGTCTTTGACGACAGCGTGCTCGACAAAAACCACTCGAGAGAAATTGCCCTGGTTCACCGGCAATTCAGCGGCAACGAACACCGTGTCATCCGAGGCATTGGGTTGGTCAACTGCGTTTACCTCAACCCGGAACTCGAGGAATTCTGGGTGATTGATGACCGAATTTACGATCCAAGCAACGACGGTAAAGACAAGCATGAGCACGTGGCTGACATGCTGCGTGCTTGCTTCGAGAAGTTCGCTCGAGAAGAACTCGCGTTCAAAGCCGTGCTGATCGACACCTCTTGACCCCAAGACGCACCTTCGGGCGGGGTCGCCTGGTACGCGACCACGAAACTGATGCTCGAGATTCACCGTGCGGGCATCGTGTTTTACTGTCCGATCAAAGCAAACCGCACAGTCAGTGAAGTCCGCGTTGCTGGTGTGAGTGTTCTTGAAACGTCATGCTTGAGCGTGTTTTTCGACGGTGTACGCGGTGAAGCAGGGGTTGCTGGATGCGTACATGCGGCAGGAGCTTCAGAATCCTTCAATCAGGTACGCTGCGTAAGTCCTGAGCTGTTTGCGAGCGCGTCAAGGTGAGCCCGACCATCGACCGCCTCGAGTGGGTAGTGCGGCAACGTCGCGTTTTCGGATGCAGATTGCACTGTGCCGAACGCCACGCCTCCGAGTTGCACGGCGCGTTCGGCGGTGTCATCCAAATGCTCAAGCACACTTGCGGCGAGGTCATCGAAGAGTTCGTGCAGTTGAATGAAATCGCTCCCTTTGACATTCCAATGCGCATGTTTGGCTTGGCTGTAAAGTGTCAGTAAGTTCGCCACGTGCAAGTTGAGCAACTTGATCAGCGGTGCACGTTTCGCCTCTGGAATATCAATGCTGGTGGTATAGGTTTTCGTATTCATTTGCTGTTCCTTTCTTGCACGGGGTTGCAGATAAACATCGAGCGATTGGATCGTTCATTCTGATGGTCGATTCACTTGCCCAATAATTGATCACGGCCTCCGGGCCGGGTGGAATCTCGAGTTGGCCAGCATTCTCGAGCATTTTCGCAATTTGATCTGATCGCACAGAGTCGGATTTGGCTCGGCTGTAGAGCAGTAGAAAATTGGTCAGGTGCAGGTTGAGCGATGCGATCTGCGGCTCACCGCGGGATTGTCGGTTGGCCAAATATTCACGATCATCGGTTGCTCGCTTCCTGTTCGAGGTTAAATGACGTAAACCAAGGCTCGAGTGTGGATTTAGATTCCGGTAGAGGTCACGGACTCAAGGATGAAGTTCGCTACAGCCTCCGGTTGACTGACCGCCCCAGTTCCCTTGTCCAACCCGAAGGATGAAATATAGACGAGCCCTTTGACGTTGTTGGCCTTCGATCCCGCGTGGGTGATGACCGGACCACTGTAGGAATGTCCGACAAGCACAACTGGCCCCGTGATTTGGTCGGCTACACTGGCGACGTAATCGCCATCATGCTTCAGTCCGCGCAAATGGTTAGACACGGCCATCACCTTGATGCCAGCGACCTGCAATCGTTCGATGACGCTCGCCCAACTCGAGGCATCGGCGAAGGTCCCATGCACGAGGATCACACTTGGTTTGGCTGTGGCTGCGGTCATCTTGGTTCCTTCTTGATGGTCGGTAACTGTGGTCGCTGAGTTGAACGCGGTCATGGCAAGCAAGGCGGCAATCGCTACGAAAATTTGGAATGGTTCATGATGGACCTCCTCCAGCGCTGGGCTGATCTCGAGAGATGGCAAACGAAACAATGCCAGAGAACCTGCCAAGGTGTTGGTGTTTTATTGTCGTGAACTGTCGTTCAAACGGGCGAACTCGAGTCCGGCGTTACGCAATTTTCTCGTCCTGAATAAAGGCCAAAAGGTCGGCATTCAAGTGGTCTTGATGCGTCGTCGTCAAACCGTGCGGTGCGCCCTGATAGACCTTTAGAATGGCTTGAGGTGCGATCTCTGCGGCACGTTTGGCTGAGGCGGCAATCGGAACGATTTGATCGTCATCGCCATGAACAATCAGCGTCGGAATGGTCATCTTTTTGAGATCCTCGGTCAAGTCGGTTTCAGAGAACTGCTCGATGCAATCGTAAGCACCCTTGATCCCAGCCTGCATCCCTTGCAACCAGAAGGAGTTGCGTGCACCCTCGGAAATGGTTGCGCCTTCACGGTTAAAACCGTAGAAGGCCATCGAGAGGTCTTTGAAGAAATCCGTCCGGTTCTCGAGGGTGTTTTTGCGGATCGAGTCGAAGGCTTCGATTGGCAGACCGCCAGGATTGGCAGCCGTCTTCAACATCAACGGTGTGATCGCACCGACCAGCACCGCTTTGGCGACCCGCGCTGTGCCGTGGCGACCAATGTAACGCGCCACTTCGCCGCCACCGGTTGAATGTCCAATCAGAACCGCGTTGTGCAGATCCAGCGATGCGATCAGCCCAGCGAGGTCATCGGCGTAGGTGTCCATATCGTTCCCATCCCAAGTCTGATCTGAGCGACCGTGGCTGCGTCGGTCGTGTGCGATCACCCGAAAACCGTGTTGCCCTAAGAACATCATTTGTGCGTCCCAGGCGTCGGCGCTGAGCGGCCAGCCGTGACTGAAAACAACGGGCTGCCCGGTGCCCCAATCCTTGTAGAAAATCTGTGTGCCGTCCTTGGTTTTGTGCATGCTCATGGTGTTGTCTCCTTGTGAACCTGTCGAATTTTTGTTGACCGAATTGGCGGGAAACTTCAAGAATGTTTGACAGTGAACCTCCTACAGGAATGGGTCGATCTCGAGAGGGCGAAAAGGCACTGGGGCACGCCGAGAACACGTCTCATTTCTTGAGCGGCGTTCTAAAGTTTGGGTGACTTGGAATCAGCAGATCAGACTGGGTTTGAGGTCATCTCGAGCACAATCTTGCCGCTGACGTAGTGTTGCTCGATGAACCTGTGCGCCTCAACGACCTGCTCAAGTGGGAAAATTTGGCTTAGCGTCGGCTTGAGTTGACCACGCTCGACCAGACCAGCGAGATGCTCGAGGTGCAGGCCGCTCGGTTTGACCACGATGTATCTGGTGTGGACTCCGGGACGATGAACGTGCAGCGATTCGGGAACAGGTTCGATCAAGCTAACCAAGTAACCGCCAGGTTTGATGACCTCAAGTGAACGCGCCTGAACCTCACCGCCGAGTGCGTCGAGCACTGCGTCTACAGGCTCGAGATGCCGTTCGAACGGTTCGAGCGTGTCGTCCAGAAATTCGGCCCCAAGGTCTCGAATCAGTTGGCGGTTGTGATGCGAGTCCATGCCGATGACGCTCGCTCCTCGAGCCCGTGCGAGTTGCAGCGCAAAGTGGCCGACACCACCGGCTGCCGCGTGAACCAGCAGCGTCTGTCCAGCCTGAAGTTTCATCGCCTCGAGCGCCTGATGTGCGGTCAGCGCCGCGAGCGGCATGGCCGCAGCCTCGCGGTGCGTCAGGTTTCTGGGTTTGAAGGCCAAGTCTTGCTCTGGCGCGACGGCGTATTCGGCATAGGTGCTGGCGAGTTCAGGATAGCGTGGCATTCCATAAACCTGATCACCGATTTTGAAGCGCATTACACCAGCACCGATGGCTTCGATCTCACCGGACAAATCCCAACCGAGGACCACCGGAAAACTGCGAATCTGTTCGGCCATGCCAAATCCGGCACGGGTCTGCCAATCGACTGGATTGATGCTGGCGGCACGAATCCGCACCAGAACTTCTCGCGCCTTCGGTTCGGGCCGCGAGACGTGCTCGAGCTTCAGAACCTCCGGGCCGCCGAACTGATGTATTAGGATTGCCTTCATGGGTTCACCTCTCGTGGAATGCTTGAACTTTGCCTCATTCATGTATTCAAGGTAGGCCCACGAGGAATGAACCGTCATCAGGAAAAAGAGTGAATCGCCATAGAAAAGGCGATTCACTCTTAAGGATGAGTCAACCCAAATTTGCGTTCAGGCATCACCCTCAATCAGACCCAGCACTCGGGCCTGAGCGACGGCGTGGGTCCGGTTCGAAGCCTCAAGTTTTGAGAGGACGTTAACGACGTGACTCTTGACGGTGTGTTTGCTGACTTGGAGTTTTCGTGCGATCTCATCGTTCGATAGACCTCGCGCCAAAAGCCCAAGCACATCCGTTTCACGGCCACTGAGCAGTGCTGGTACGAGCGCCGTTTTGGGATGCGCCGTTAACACCATCTTCGGTGATTCGTTCGCCTGAAATGCCGACAAAAGTGTCTCGAGGTAGGCTAAAAATTTCGATCCCGATTCTTGCTCGCGCTTCTCGGAAAGGAGTGTCGAGAGCAATGAGGCCATCACCGGTCCCTCATCCAAAAAGCGCCGGACGTACCCCTGCGGTTCGCCCAACAAAACCGCCCGTTCCAGAACCTCGAGCGCGGCAGACTGATTCTTGTTGAGGTGATGCGCCACCACCTCGAGCAGCCACATTTCGAGCACGTGATCCCAACGTTCATTTCGTATCGCGCCGGGAACGATGCGATGCAAAACGAGCAGTGCCCGTTCAGGTTGATCTGAGGCCAACAGCACGCGGACCAGGGCAACATCCTGCCGCTCTCGGGCGAGCACCGCACTCGGGCGCTCGCTGGTCTCGAGTTGATCGGCCCAATCCTGCGCCCGTCTGAGTTCGCCGCAGGCCAACCAAAGTTTGACTTGAATCGGTGTGATCCACAATGCGTGCTCGAAAATACTGTTTTGGTGCAATGGCATTTGTACGACACGGTCAAGGGCAGCCTGAGCCTGCACGTACTCACCTCGAGCCAAATGAATCGGCATCAAGAAGTTATGACCCTGTTCGACACAGGCGATGAATCCCGCCTGCTCACCGAGGTAAATGCCCTGCAAGGCCAACTCCAGAGCGGCATCAAGTTCGTTGCGTTCGAGCAGCACAAACGACTGGAAGATGTACAGAAAACTTGCCATCGCCACCGGTGGATCGCCGGGTTTAACAACCTGCGTCAACGTCTGTTCGAGCAGTGTCCATGCGTCTCGAGGACGGCCCTGCATCTGCAAATACATCGCAGCGACGGATGTTTGCGCCAAGGCGATGATCAGTTGGCCCGCCTGTCGCATCAGGGCAATCGCGGGCAAGACGGATTGGTACGCCTTTACGATTTCACCATCAGACAACGCGGCGGTACTTTCGGCGGTCATCACTGCGGAACGCTCAAGTACGCTCTGTTCGGGCAGCAGACTGGCTGCAACCCGAGCAAACGCTCGGGCTCGAGCCGCATCACCAAGTAGGGCAGCAATCTGGGCTCGAGCGGCGGCGACATAACCTGAAAGCGTTTGATGTTCGGCTTCCGGTATGTCCGTGTGTTCTGAGAGGTACTCACTGAGGGCTTGTAACCAGGTATCTGCCACAGCGTGTTGCCCGCTGTAACTCAGGAAGGAAATATAAATTTGGCAGAGGTGAAACCTGCGGTAAATCAAATCTCCTGGAATTTGATCGAACCAGCGAAGCAGTGTCGGAATTTCCGCTGGACGCAACAGATCCGTGTACGGCATGGCGGCCAGCAAGTCCACGGCCCGAGGCCAAGCCTCTGCCTGAATCGCATGTGAAACGGCTAAAAACGAATCCCCTTGCTCGGCGAACCAATCGCTGGCCCGCAGGTGCAACCCTCGAGTCACACCCAGATCGAGCACTCCGAGTCTGACTTGCAACGCCTCACGAAACAGGTTGTGGTAGCGAAACCATTCGCGGCGATTGTCGAGCGCGATCACGAATAGGTTGGCCCGTTCGAGCAACTCGAGCATCACCTGCCCATCGTCACGTTCGAGCAGGGCATCACACAGTGAAGCGTTGAGGCGATCCAGAATCGAGGTGCGCAACAAGAACACCTGGACCGAGTCGGGTTGTTGCCGCAAAACCTCATCCATCAAGTAATCGAGCACGTAGCGCTGCGAGCCGCGCAACTCCTCAAGCACGGCGTTCGGATCGCGCCGACCCTGCAAGGACAGTCCAAGCAATTGCAACCCAACCAACCAGCCCTCGGTGCGGACGGTCAGTTGCGTAACCGCCTCATCATCGACTGCAACACCCATCACATCCTGCAAAAAACTCGCGGTTTCTGCACGGGTGCAACGCAACGCCTCAATCCCAATCTCGTTGACCTGACGGCGGGCACGCAAGCGGGCCAACGGCAACGGCGGTTCGCTGCGCGAGAGCAGCATCACGTGCATCTGCACCGGCATGTGTTCGAGCAAAAACGCGAGCGACCGGTGAATGACAGCATCGGTGATCAAATGAAAATCATCAAGGATCAGAATGCTGGGGACGGAGTGCTCCATTCTGGCATTGATGAACAGGGTCAGGACATGCTCAAGCGAGATTTGTTCGGGCGCTTGAAGGGCATTCAACGCCTCAGTGGTGCAGCCTGGAAAATCATTTTCAACAGCAGTAAAAATGTAATTCCAGAACAAAACGGCAGAGTTATCGGATGCCTCGAGCGACACCCAGGCGATCAACGGT
Source organism: Deinococcales bacterium (assembly GCA_031418155.1). Lineage (GTDB taxonomy): Bacteria > Deinococcota > Deinococci > Deinococcales > JAAFIG01 > JANOWZ01. Next base: position 41 of record JANOWZ010000359.1, on the reverse strand, counting down.
GACTTGGGCTCATTGCTGATTGAATCACTGGCATGTGTTTC